>JAMONA010000019.1 GCA_027066795.1 Candidatus Kaiserbacteria bacterium | reverse complement strand
GCCAAATACCTCTCGCGATTCAGATGCGTCAATAAATTGAGCAAATACGATCTTGCACATAAGTAAGGATTTTGCCGTTTCAGCCTAACTAAATATAGAATAATAAATTACTCTATATTGGCTTCGTTCGTTAGGAAATACATAAATGCATTTCGCTCACTTCACTAACCAATAGGATCGTCTCTGTTCTCACCTCTATGGTTGCCCACGACGGGAGTTACCCGCTACCTTTTTAACCTCAAGCAAGCTCGAGGTATGTGTCCGGACTTTCCTCACTATCAAGATAAACCTAATAGCGCGACCAATCCTTGCAAGCAACCATATAATGCAATATCTACCCCTAACTGTCAAGTGACGCAACGAACAGTGCTTGCCACTGCTCTGCCTTTAGCTCTGTGGTTAGTTCCTTTAGTTTAAACTTAGACTTGTCTGCAAGTTGCTGTAGTTTATTAGCCGGCACCAAGGCACTAAAGTGTTTTTGTACGCTTTTTATAGGTTGTTCGTAACCATCGCGTACGAAATCTTTATACTGCCCAAAGTTTAGTGTGACGAGCTCTGGCATGTCACTGCGTGCAATAAGCTGCAGGAACACAGAGTCTACACTAGGGACCGGTGAGAAATCATCCCGAGCAAACTCATGCACTATCTCTGTATTATAAAAACTATTAATAAGGACGCTGAGCAAACCTTTCTCTCCGATACTCAGACCCTGCTTGTTGGTTGTAATCGCCGCCCGCAATGCAAACTCCTTCTGCACAGTAAACCACGCAGCGCTCGGCATAGGCTTTTTAAGTAAGAACTTTTTAAATAATTGCGAACTGATGCTATACGGTATACTCGCTACTATTTTGTATTCACCGTTACTTACCTCTGTTTTGGCCCATCGAGGTTCAAACTCTAATGCGTCTTTATGTATTATCTCAAGCTGCTTACTCGCAAGCTCCTCGGTAAATTTGCGTTTGAGTATCTCGATGTTCTCGCTGTCTATCTCTATAGTCACTAGTTCGCCAGCGCTTTTAAGTATCTCCGAGGTAAATACACCATGCCCTGGACCTATCTCTAGCACAATATCACTCTCCCCCACAGTAGTAAGCTCTAGCAATCGCCTGACAAGTGAAGGGTCTTTAATATAATTCTGACCATACTTAGAGCGAGTTGCTCTATTGTAGCCTGAATTGTTGTGCTCTGTGTTATACATCTTCATATTAGACATTACTTTTAACAAACGTGTCCCAATCTGCTTTAAACTTCTGATTCTTCTTTAGTAACTCTTCAAAACTACCTTCATCTACTACCTTACCATCTTTAAACATAACAACTCTATCAAAATACTTAAGTAGGTTCATCTTATGTATGGAGGCAAGGATTGTCTTGCCTGTGTACTCCTTAAAGATACTCTCATATATATAAGCCTCATTCTCTGGGTCTACTGAGCTTGTAGACTCATCTAGTAAGAGTATCTCCTTGTCTCTCGCGAAGAGTAGCGCCCTGGCTAGCGCAAGACGCTGCTTTTGCCCACCACTTAAGTTTACACCCTTCTCATTTATCACTGACTTAAGACCCTTCGGTAGCTTGTCTACAACATCATCAAACCTGGCTAACTTAAGTACTCGCTCTATCTCCTCCTTTTTAGTCGGTAAACCTAATGTTATATTCTCTTTAATAGTTGAACTAAATATCTCAGGTTCTTGCGGCACAAGCATTGTAGCAAGGTCTATATCTGTAAAGTTAGTTGTTGTACTACCACTATCATCAAGCCTTAATCCAGCACTCGCAGTATCGTAAAGCCCGTGTAGTACCTTTAAGAAAGTTGTCTTACCAGAGCCCGACTCACCTATGAAGGCAACCTTGTGGCCTTTTTTTATACTTATGTTTACACTGTCTAGGTGTAGGTCTTTCTGCTCCACTCTCGAGCCTTCGTATGAAAAGTTAAGGTTACTTATTTGTAACTCTTTCCAGTCTTGTACTATTTTTTTAGTTGCACTTTTTGATTGATTCTCTTCTATCGCCATCTCTATCTCTTCAGCATTCTCTACATTAGTTTTGCGCAACAATGTGTTCTCGTAAAGGTCCGCTAATGTATAAAATGACCTACTCATGCGCCCAAGATACATATACAGAGCAGTGACCGAGCCTATCATAACAGCACCTCCAGTACCATATATGTTGTATATATAAAACATTATAGGTACAACAGTTAGTATCTTAAAAGAAACATCTCCAGAAAACCATTTAAACTCTACCATGTTGATATTTTTCTTTGATATATTCCATGGCTTCCACATTAACTTTTCAATATTGCTTAGTACCGGATTCTGTACATGCAATATGAATACACTTGATATATTAGATAACGCATCAAAAATACCCGCAGATATTTTATTATCGCCTTTTATCATCTCCTTATACTGTGGAATTAATATTTTATCAAACCTAAATAATATAGAAATAATTAGTACTGTTACAATAAAAGCTGTAAGTCCTATTGCTGGACTAAATATATACAATAATACCGTAGCCCCTATAAGACCCACTACTATGCGTACAAACTGGAACATCCCTGCACTAAATCTATATAATGCTGTACTGGCTTTATTAATCTTATCTATGGTGTCACCGCTATCTCTCTCGCCGTGCCAGGCTAGGTTAAAGTCAAAAACACCTCTTAAAAGAAACATCTCATACGCTACATCTATTTTATATGCATTACGACGTTCGATAATCCTCGCAACACCATGAAATGCCCAAAATATAAATATAAATATAATAATTAAAGATAGTATGGATATTAGATAAGTAATGTTCTCTCCGTTTATACCATTAACTTGTAGCTCATTCATAAACTCAGCAAATATAAGCGGCTCTGCCAGAAGTGTGAGTTGTGCAAATACGTGCATAACAACTACAAGGACCACCCACTTTCTGTTCGGTCCAGCAAATTTCCACATTTTACGAAACATGTATATAATCGGCTCGTTTTTTATTTTATCTGATACTTTTTCCATACTTTAAATTTAGATTTCTTAGTATAACACCAAAAGGGCTTCTCTTGGTTTAGAGAAGCCTTTATACTTTTTTGTATATAAGTTACTTCTCTTCTTTGTCTACTCCTCCGTCTAGCTTATCTTGTAACTCTTTAAGCTCATCCCACTTGCCATCTTTAGCTAGTGTTGCCTGCTCGTTCCAAGTATCGGCCTTGTGATTACCCTTAACATCTTTTATCATCTCTTGAGTATCCTCATCTTTAGCTTCTGCAAGCTTTGCAAATGTAGTAACACCTGCCACTGTAAGCACCTCTGCTATCTTTGGCCCTATACCCTCTATCTTTGTTAGGTCGTCTGCATTTGTATCTTCAACTTTTGCTTTCTCCTCCTCTTTCTTCTCCGCTGCGGCCTCAGCATCTGCCTTTTCTGCTTCTGCTTTAGCTGCTTCTGCAACTTCTGTTGCAGCCTTCTCCTCTGCCTCTACCTTGGCTGCTGCTGCGGCATCTTCGGCTTCAACCTTGGCCTGTGCATCATCTATCTCTTTTTGCTTTGCCTCTGCTAGCTTACGCTCTGCGTCTAGCTCTGCAGCACCTTTAGTAGTGATACTAACCTGTTCACTACGGCGTACTATACGCTTAATCTCTCTTGCCACCTTGTCACGTAATATATATAGCTTTGCTCTACGTACTCTTGCACGCTTGGTTATCTCTATCTTGTCTATCATTGGTGAAAATAGTGGAAAAACCTTTTCCACTCCTACTCCACTAGCAACCTTACGCACAGTAAATGTAGCACCTGCTTCTGCGCCATGCTTAGTAGCTAGCACTAAGCCCTCAAATGCCTGTAGGCGTGTCTTACCTTTCTCCTCGATCTTCTGCCAAACTCGTACGGTGTCTCCACTACGGATACCGAGGTCTGAACGCTCTTGCATATTTACTGAGCTAACTACTACCTGTTGATTATCTATCTTCATAATAATGGACTTTATTCTAAATTATTTTGTTTGTACTACCTTCTTGATTGGCATACCTATGCTGCGCAAAAACGCCTCTGCCTCCTCCTTACTCTTGGCTGTTGTTACTATTGTAATACCAAGACCAAATACATCGCTGATGTCTTCGTCGGCTGTCTCTGGGAATATAGTGTGCTCCTTAATACCTATGCTGTAATTACCCATCTCGTCTATACCGTTGGTCTCAAGACCTCGGAAGTCGCGTGTTCGTGGTAATGCTATATTTATAAGCTTATCTAAAAACTGATTCATAGTGTCTCCACGAAGGGTAACCTGATAGCCAATTATATTACCCTCACGTAGTTTAAAACCAGCTACAGAGATCTTAGCAGCATTCTCTTTAGGTTTCTGTCCTGTTATCTTGGCCAACCTGTCTGCTATCAAGGCAACTTTCTTCTTGTCTGTCTGCACTTTACCAATACCGGTACTTACAATCACCTTCTCTATCTTAGGCGCTTGCATTGGACTAGTATAGCCAAATTGACCCTTAAGGTTACTGAATATTTCTTTAGTTATCTCTTTTACTGACTTCATAATTCGTTATTTATTTACTTAATTACACTGCCGCTTTTTGTTGCTACGCGTACTATCTTACCTGCCTTCTTCTCTAAGCGTACTCTTGTAGGCTTCTTAGACTTTGGGTCTATTAATGCTACATTTGATACGTGTATGGGCATCGGCTTCTCTATAACTCTGCCTGGCTGGCCTGGTTGCTGGTTTTTTATATGTTTCTTGGCTAAGTTTATGCCGTCTATAACCACCTTGTCTATCTTAGGCATAGCCTTAACAATGGTGCCTTTCTTACCTTTATCTTTACCTGCTATTATTATTACTTTGTCGTCTTTTCTAATTTTCATATGAATATATTTATATATACTATAGTACCTCTGGTGCCATAGAAAGTATCTTCTGATAGCCTAACTCTCCTAACTCTCTTGGCACAGGACCGAAGACTCTTGTAGACTTTGGCTCCTTCTTTACCTTATCTACTATTACTACAGCATTCTCATCAAAACGTATGTATGAACCATCTTTACGCCTGAAAGCCTTTTTTTGCCTTACTACTACTGCACATAGTACGTCTTTCTTTTTTACTTGCTTACGAGGCTCTGCACTCTGCACAGCAAGTATAACTTGCTCACCTATTTTTGCATATCGCTTCTTAGAGCCACCTAGCACCTTAAATACACGTCCGACTTTACCTCCGGAGTTATCTACTATTTTTACTATTGTCTGTGGCTGTATCATATTTAATTATTTATCTTGCTTAAGTACGAAATGCTTACTCTTAGAGATTGGCTTACACTCTTCTATAACTACCTTGTCCCCCACTTTTGCTGTGTTGCCTGCATCGTGTACTAGGAAGTTCTTAACCTTCTTCATAAACTTTTTATACTTAGCATGCTTGACGTACCTGCTCACCGCAACTTTTGCAGTATCCTGCATTGACGTACCAACTACTGTGCCTTGTAGTGTCTTCTTATTCTTTTGTGCTGTTTCTTTAGTTGTCATGATATTACTCGTTAGTTTGCTCATTAAGCTCTTGTATCTCTCTAGTTTTTAACTCTGTCTTTGCTCTAGCAATCGTTTTCTGGGCTATCTTGCCGTCAGGAGTATTTTTAGAGCGGCTACCGGCAGCTCCGAAACGTGCGTTACCAAGAGTCTTATAGGCATCAGCTATTATACCATTAAGGTCTTTGATGCTTTTCTTTTTGTAATCTTCTTTCTTACTCATGATATTATTTGCGTGTTACTATTTTTGTTTTTACTGATAACTTAGTACCTGCTTTACGCATAGCCTCACGAGCTACGTCTTCTGGCACTCCGTCTATCTCAAACATAACCCTACCAGGACGCACGTCGCATACAAAACCTTCTGGGTCTCCCTTACCCTTACCCATGCCCACCTCTGAAGCCTTACGTGTGTACGGCCTGTCTGGGAAAACACGAATCCATATCTTGCCAGTTTTACCAATTGTACGTACTATTACGCGACGCGTAGCCTCTATCTGGTTAGAGGTTACTCTAGCCTGTGACAGAGCCTTAACACCGAATGTACCAAACGTAACCTCTGTACCGCGAGTTGCGGGTCGGTTTCGCTTTGCGACACTCTTTCGGCCTGTCTGCCACTTTCTATATTTTACTTTCTTGGGGAATAACATGGTAACTATTATTTATTATCATCTTGCTCAAATATCTCACCTCTGTACACCCACACCTTTATACCTACCTTACCTTGTGGGATCATTGCGTACTCTGTAGCATAATCTATATCTGCACGTATTGTCTGCAATGGTACTCGGCCCTTACGCACCTCTTCACTACGTGCCATGTCTGCGCCACCTAGGCGACCTGATACACGTATCCTTACGCCTTGTACATCTCTGTTGGCCATAACCTTCTCTATAGTCTGCTTCATAACCCTACGGAAAGGCTGTCTATTCTCTAAGCCCTCGGCTATCATATATGCGACTATAGCAGCCCTAGACTCTGGAGAGCGCACCTCTACAATGTCTAACTTAACCTTAGGCATATCTGTACCAGACCCCGCTAATGCCTTACGTACAACTTTCTCTACCTCCTTTTGTAGCTGCTTGCTACCATCTCCCTCACGACCAATAATCATACCCGGGCGAGATGTTTTGATAGTTACTCTTACCTCTGTCCTGTCGCGCTCTATCTCTACAGTATCTATATACATACCACGGAGCTTCTTAGTTAAGAACTCTCGTACACCAGTATCAACCTTCAGGTTATTACGATAACCTGCCTTGCTATTAGAAAACCATCGTGACTTCCAGTCTCGAATTATTCCTAATCTATGTGCATATGGATGTACTGTGTGTGTCATAATATTTGTTTATTTTTCTCCTAGAGTTAGGCTTATCTTAGAGGCCCTCCTTTTAAACGGTGCTGCTCGACCTCTCTCTCTTGGTCTCCAACGCCTTAGCTTAATACCCTCGTCTACTCTTATCTCTTTTATAAAAAGTCTAGATACGTCTGTACCAAGACTCTTAGCATTTGCAATAGCAGACTCTATAAGGGCCTTTATTGCTATTGCTGACTTCTTGTCTGTGAAGCTCAGTACTGCCCTTGCATGCTCTACCTCCTTACCTCTTACCAGGTCTGCTACAAGACGAGTCTTGCGTGGTGTTTGGTCGTGGTTTTTAAGAAAGGCTTTCATTATACTTAATTTAATTATGCGGCCTTGGCTGACTTAGCTGCGTCAATTTCTGTTTGACGTTTCTTCTGGTCTAGCTCCTTCTGCATCTTACCTCCATGGCGACCGAAGCGCTTAGTAGGAGAGAATTCTCCTAGCCTGTGCCCTACCATCTCCTCACTTACTAGTACATCTATAAAATCTTTACCGTTGTGTACTCCAAATGTATAGCCTACAAAATCAGGGTGTATCTGGCTGTTACGTGCCCAAGTTTTTATAGCTCCACCGTCGGGGCTTTGGGCTGCAATCTTCTTAAGAAGCTTGTCATATACGTATGGTCCTTTTTTTACTGATCGTGTCATAATGCGCGCTATCTTACACGGAAATAGTCCCTAAGTCAAACGGTTATTACTCAATACCGAATGTGTGTTTAAGTAAGGCCTCTGCCACATTATAACTTTTCCCTACGGCGGGCTTCATATGCCAAGAAAGCCCTGGGTTACTGTTTATTTCAACAATAGTATACGGACAGTTGATGTCTGAGATATCATCAGTCATAATGTCTAACCCTATTAAATCCATGCCTAGTTTACTAGATATTTCTACCGATACCTGCTTTATTATATCTATAGTATCGTCAGCAACCTCCTCCATTATCCTATATTGTTCAACTCCGACTGCCATATCCCATTCCATTTTTTCTCCAGAGCTTAGAACTGTATCTTCCGAGAGATTTAGTTTTTGTAACAATGTGTTAACTCTATCTGTTATCTCCAAGGGTTTATGTACCTCAAAACTTCTAAGGCGCTTACTATTTTCACCATCTACCAATTCGCGAATAGTGCTAACACCATCTCCTAATAGTATTGGCGTATTTTTCTTCATAACAAACACCTCTTTCTGACCTATAACTAAAATACGATGATCAGTGCCTGTTGTTTGTTTCTGTAACATCACAATACTTGACTGGCTTTTGTCCACTGCAAAAGATATAGCCTCAAACATATCATCAGCATCTAAAATATTTATAGTAACACCCTTACCAAACGAAGAGTCTAGTGGTTTTACCACTATCTTGCCGTGTTTTGTTAAAAATTCTAGAGCTTCTTCATCTGTTGTATATAAGATACTTGGCATTACTGGGTACCCCCAGTGCTCTAATAAATTATTTGCTCTTATTTTATTTTTACAAACTCTGTCAGCAACAGAATCATTACCATCTGAAGAAGATGACAAAAATTTATGCTCAACTCCATTATGTTCGAATATTTGAAATGCACCATCTCTATAAGTCTGTTTTACCCCCAATTCTTTAGCTGATTTTTCTAAATATTCAGCATTTGTTAACTTCTTATATACCATAACAAATACTGCTAAACTTCTATACTCAGGCTATTTTCGATGCGTCTTATGTCCGCCAAAAGTTCTGAACGATCTACATTGAACATAGTTATATTGATAACACTTTTGCCTCCATTCTTAGCAAATTTAACAATATCACCGACTTTCTTAGTTTGCTGTATACTCACTATTGAACTAATAGTACTTAGCTTTATAATACCTTTTATCTGAGATATACGTCCTTCTTTCCTTGAAAAGATGTTTAACACTGCGGTATGACCTTTTACTCTTTTAGGCACTTCTGGCTTCTTCATCATGCGCGTCCTTATGTCATTGGTTGTGCAGTCTATGTTATAACTCATCTTGTACATAGCCTGTCTGTATCCACCTATCCGTGGACCCAACTCAATAATTTTCCATCCATCTTCAGTCTTTAAGAGCTCTATATGGAACGGGGTGTATCGCAAACCAATCGCATGAACAGCTTTTTTTGTTGCATCTTCGGCTCTATGTATACTCTTCTCATTAAGAAGTGAGGGCAGTAATCTTTGATATCCAAAATAATCATCAAAACCTATTTGTTTACCAGTTTTTACATGCACAGGTGGATAACATGTAACTCTACCCTTCCCATTGACCACACCGTCTATAGAGTACATCTCTCCATCCATCAACTCTTCTACCAACACTTGCGGTGTATCTTCATGATAGAACTCCTTATATATTTTATGAAAGATACCAGCCTTTTTATATACCGCTTCCAGTGCTGCTTCTAACTCGTCTCTATGATAACAATTAGTCACTAGAATACTTGACACTAAACCAGTAGGCTTAACCATTACTGGATATGTAAGCTTCTTCTCTATTTCATTTACTACTCCTTCTGAGGTATCGCGAACCACCATAAATTTAGGAGTTATAGTCGAGTCATACGCACTAAGCCTCTTGCGCATCTCTATTTTGTCTGTGGCCCATAACAGCGAACTTTCCGTCGGGGCCTTAACATACGGCACATGTGGAATAGTCCTTTTAAAATACCACATCTTTGCCTCACTACGCGAAGTAATAGCTGCTATTTGATCTCTGAATGGTAATAGAGCGCGGGTAATAGAGTCATCACTTGAGAATGAACATTGTATAACTTTATCAAAAACCTTTCTGGCTTCTTCTATCTTAACTTTCTTTTGTTTTGTACTCTGCAAATTATAAAATAGCCACGTATGCGGTTCAGACTCTTTCCATTTTTGAATTGCCTTTAATGGCACCGGGCCCACAAAAAGTACTATCTTCTTTTTTGTACTTACTTGCTTTGGTTTGTTGCTAGCCTTAGTTTTAGTAATAGCCATAAAGAAAATTAAACAATTTTATTTGGGTTAAGTAAATGGGGGCTGTGTACAACGAGTGCTTAACTTTCTTGACAGCTCTCTGTTAGTACTATCAGTGTCTATTTGCGCTTACCTACCTTACGGCGGTTAACGATAAGCTTATTTGAATATTTCTTAGGTCTACGAGACTTCTGCCCTATACCTGTAGGCTTACCCCACTTAGATATAGCACGTCTGCGTCCACGCCCTGCCTTACCCTCACCACCACCATATGGGTGGTCTACAGCATTCATGGCGCTACCTCGTACAGTAGGCCTTATACCCATGTGGCGCTTGCGTCCGGCCTTACCTATAACAACTAGCCTGTGCTCAGAGTTACTTACCTCTCCTACAGTAGCCCAACAAGTACTTAGCACCTTACGGACCTCGCTACTTGGCATCTTAATGTGTGTATATCCAGCATCGTGAGCGATAACCTCTATGTAGTTACCGGCACTACGCGCTAGCTTAGCTCCGCCTTCTGGCTTCACCTCCACATTGTACACAACTGTACCTACAGACATGTTACCTATCGGCAATCTATTGCCTAAGCGTACCTTTACGTCTTTGGACTCTGAAACTATAAATGTGTCGTCAACCTTAGTTGTACCAGAGACTACCACGTACCTGCGCTCTCCATCAGCATATAATGCTACTCCTATAAAGGCGCTACGGTTTGGATCATACTCTATAGTTTCTATCTTAGCTGGTATGTCTCTCTTGTCATACTTAAAGTCAATATCACGGTATGAACGCTTCACACCTCCTCCCTTGTGACGTGTAGTTATCCTACCTGCATTATTGCGGCCAGTACCACGTTTAAAGCCCTTTGTAAGCTTTTTAAGAGGTTTGTCACCACTAAGTGCCGACTTGTATGAAATTCGTGTCATACCTCTGCGTCCTGGTGTTGTTGGTTTATGTGCTTTCATAATAATTACATTATAGATATGCTATCGCCCTTCTTTAAATAAATATAGGCCTTCTTACCTCCGCTCTGTATACCTACTTTACCCGTACGAGGGTTACGTTTTTTCTTTGTTTTTATACTTGTTATTGCAACCTTTACTGGCTCAACCTTATAAACCTCTTTAACAGCCTTGGCTATCATAACTTTATTGGCTCGTAGCGATACGTCGAATACGTATACACCTCTCTCCATCATATTTACTGCCTTCTCTGTTAGCCTTGGGCGCAGTAGCACCTCTGAGGCCCTCATGTTTGCAAAATTATTTTGTTGTGTCTTTTTATCAGCCATAATTATTTGTCTGTTTTCTTAACCGCCTTCTTTGCTGGTTTTTTGTCCTCTACAGGTGTTTTTGTGGCAACCCTGCTCTCTAGTACTGCACTAGCTGCCTCGCCATCAACTATTATTACAGTCTTATGTCCTAGTATATCTACTGGGTTAGCGTTGCGCACCTCTTTAATTGTTACGTTGCTAAAGTTAGCAAAACTCTTTACTGCGTTGTCGTCTTTTTGAGTAGTTAGTATAACAGCAGCATTATATTTTGCATTCAACTTCTCGAAGCCTTTCACTCCTGCAAGCGTGTCTATAATAACCTTGGCTGTGGCTGTCTTTGGGGCATCTATGGCTAACTTGTCTATAAACAGTACTTGCCCTGCGCGTACCTTGTCTGAGAGTGTTGCATATAGTGCTCTTGCGCGCATTTTGCTGTTGATCTTCTTATTAAAGTTCTTGTCATTAGTAGGGCCAAATGTGACACCTCCACCTCTCCATATAGGTGAGTTGCTTGAGCCATGTCGTGCTCTACCAGTACCCTTCTGCTTCCATGGCTTTTTACCTCCTCCACGTACGTCACCTCTATCTTTAGTGTGGGCTATAGTATTACGCTTGTTAGACTGCATGCTCACAACCACCTGGTGTACTAGTGAATCATTGCTTTCAGCACCGAAGACTGCATCAGCTACTGTTGCTGAACCATTCTTTTTACCTTTTGTTGTGTATATGTCTACTTTCATAATATTATTTTGCTGCCCTTACCTCTATAAGAGTACCGCGTCGTCCTGGTACTGCACCAGAGAGTACCAGTGTATTGGTGTCCTTGTCAATCTGTAAGACCTTAAGGTTCTTAACAGTTACTCGCTCTCCACCCATGCGTCCGGCCATCCTTACTCCCTTGAATACTCTTGCTGGGCCAGTAGCTCCGATGGATCCTGGGGTACGCTCGTGGTGCTTGTTACCGTGTGTGCGGCGTCCACCTTTAAAGCCGTGGCGCTTTACAACTCCTTGGAAGCCCTTACCTTTACTTATGGCACTTACCTGCACAGTGTCTCCAACTTCAAAAGTGTCTACCTCTACCTTGTCTCCGGTTTTTAACTCTCCTGCCTCCATGTCTCGTACCTCTATAATTTCAGAGAAGTCTCCGAATTTACCAAATTGCCCTTGCTGGGCTTTAAGTATGTTTTTCTTGTTCTTTACACCTGCACCAAACTGCACTGATGTGTAGGCCTCCTCACCAAATCTGTCTTTTGCACTCTTAAAGGCCGTTACCGTAAGTGGCATAGCCTGTAGTACAGTAGCAGGATGCACA
>JAMONA010000018.1 GCA_027066795.1 Candidatus Kaiserbacteria bacterium | reverse complement strand
AAACCGTAAACAGATGCAAGCACAAAAAATGGGTGCGATACTAGGCGTAGCACAGGGTGCAGCTAGTGAGCCTCAATTAATTATACTAGAGTATAAAGGTTCCAAGAGTAAGAATGAGAAGCCTCTAGTGATAATCGGCAAGGCTATTACATATGACACAGGTGGCCTGGGTATAAAGCCAGCTGAGGGCATGGTAGACATGCACTTAGACATGAGTGCGGGTTCTATCGCTATGCACGCGCTATTTGCTATAGCCAAGCTTGGTATAAAGCGAGATGTGGTAGCTATAATACCAGCTACAGAGAACGCAGTAGGCAGCAAGTCATACCGTAATGGTGATATATTAAAGAGTATGAGCGGCAAGACCATAGAGGTGCGCCATACAGATGCTGAGGGGCGCTTAGTGCTTGCAGACTCTATAACATATGCACAGAAGCACTATAAACCAAGTGCAATAATAGACTTGGCTACACTTACTGGCGCTGCGATAATGGCGATAGGACAACATGCTTCATTAATAATGACAAATAGTTGCAAAAGTAAATTACCTAAAATCGCTCGTAAATGTGGGGCCGAGACAGGTAACAGAGTATGGCAAATGCCAGTGTGGGATGTATACAAGACCCATATGAAGAGTAAGGTCGCAGATATCTCTAACTTAAGCAGTAACAGGTGGGGAGGTGCTATTACAGCGGCTGCCTTTTTGAGTGAGTTCCTAGACGACGGACAAGACTGGATGCACATAGACATCGCACCACGTATGGAGAGTGTAGACGGTGACAACCTAGCACACGGTGCTACGGGTGAGCCAGTATACCTACTGACCAAGCTCGCAGACAGAGTGTAGTGGATTACAACAGTGTGCCACTTGTCGGCGTGGTATAATTGTCTTAATGCCTAAAGAGTCCGCCCCTAAGTTAGATATAAGTAATAATTTAGCTGCACCAAGTGGAGGTGCAGCTATAGAGAGCGGCTTTAGTAGTGCTCAAGAAGAGCTAGAGTACCTAAGGGCTAAGGTGGCAGGGCACGAGCAAGTAAGCAGCCACGCAGATGGCCTGGACCTTGGTAACAACACATTTGAAACGGCTAGAGCCCAGAAAAAGGCAGTAAGAGAATACGCAGCAGAGCCAACCATAAACGTACTTACAGACTCATACGCAATGGGTGATTATGAGTCGGCTGGCGTGGCTCTTGGTCTTGAGCCAGAGTCTCATGATAAGCAGGTAGATGACCTAATGGCACTAGCTAGAGACAGGGGGATAAAGAATGCCCTTACAGTAGCTCAAAAGATAGGCAGTCCACACCTGGAGGACGACCTGCACAGAGTATTAGTACAGTATATAGCCGAGGGTATGCCTACGGGAGGCCTTAAGAACACAACAGAGACTTGGCAGGCACTGCACATGTCCCTGTATGAAGTGTCTATACCTTCATCTAAGAGTAAAGAGGAGAGTGATAAAGCGCAAGAGTTAGAGAAGCTGCTAGGTGCTATGGAGCAATTCTACCTAGGTATGGTTGCTATGACTAAGGGTGACAGTGGCTGGCTTAGTGGCCTTAAGACTAACCATAAAGCTTTTACCGTAGAGATAGCCGTGAGCGAGGGCAGTGAGGAGGCTGTGATGTATGTCTCTGTGCCGAGGAGCAAGAATGATTTGTTTGAGAGACATCTCCTGTCAATATTCCCTGACGCGGTTATAGAAGAGCAGCGGAATGACTACAACATATTTAATAACGACGGAGAGACAGCCGCAGCGGTGGGTCACTTAGAGCGCCACGGTGCATATCCGCTCAAGTCCTATAAAAAGTTTACGCATGACCCTCTTAATGTAGTGCTCTCTGCATTCTCAAAATTGCAGAAGCATGGAGAGGGCGCTGCACTACAATTTGTAATAGGTGACGACGGGGCTAAGGCCAATAAACAGTATAAAAAGATTATAGACGCTATACGTAAGGGTGAGTCTGAGTCTGTAGCTATAGCAAAAAATAGTGGCTTCTTGAGTAAAACATGGGCCAATTTTAAAGCCAGAGCGCGCGGCGAAGATGAAGACGAGACTAACCCAGTAGACCAGACCGCCTTAGACTTAATAGTAGAGAAGGCTGCCAAGAGGGTAGTACCAGTTAGTATAAGGGCCGTAACAAGTGCGCCCACCTTACCAAGAGCACAAGACATATTAGAGAATCTGACAAGTACCTTTAACCAGTTTGATGAAGGGCAAGGCAACGGCATGGCTTGGGAGGCCCTTAAAGGTCGTAAGCTCGGTAGATTCCTAAGTGATTTTACTATGCGTATATTTGGTAGCTCCAACAAGGTGCATCTCTCTATAGAGGAGCTTACGACAATGTACCACCTTACTGGTCAAGCAGTATCTACAAGCCGCGAGCTTAAACAAAACAAGGCTAAACATAAGCCTGCTCCGATAGAGGTCGGCAGTTCAGAGGGTATTATATTAGGTAAGAATAAGTTTGGTGGTAGCGAGACGGTCGTGCACTATGCTACTCAAGACCGCATGCGTCACTTTTATGAGATAGGGCAGACAGGTACAGGTAAGTCTTTCTTAATGAAGCAAATGATAATACAAAACATACAAAACGGTGACGGTTGCTGCTATATAGACCCACACGGTAGTGATATCATGGATGTGCTAGCAAGTGTGCCAGAGCACAGGCTTAAAGATGTTATATATTTTGACCCTGGCTATACAGCAATGCCTATGGGACTCAACTTTATGGAGTTTGATATTAATAAGCCAGAGCAGAAGACTTTTGTAGTTAACGAGCTCTTTAGTATCTTTATGCAACTCTTCGGCAAGAAGAGTCCAGAGAGTATGGGGCCTATGTTTGAGCAATACTTCCGTAACTCGGCAATGCTTGTACTAGAGGGTATGGAGCACGGTACCGCAACCATAGGGGACATATCACGCATACTCTCAGATAAAGCCTTTCGCCGTGAGTGTTTAGAGCGCAGTAAGAACCCTGTTGTTAACCAATTTTGGAATGAGGTAGCAGAGAAGGCGGGTGGCGAGGCAAGCCTTGAGAATATCGTACCGTACATAACTGCCAAGACAGACCTCTTCATGGCTAATGAGATAATGAGGCCAATAATAGCTCAGACTAAGAGTGCCTTTAATGTTTCAGACATTATGAATAATAAAAAGATATTGCTGGTCAACCTATCTAAGGGCCGCATAGGAGACATTAACGCTGAGCTGCTAGGTCTTATATTTGTAAGTAAAATATTGCAGGCTGCCTTAAGTAGGGTAGACATAGTAGAGAGTGAGAGGCACCCGTTCTATCTTTATATAGATGAATTCCAAAACTTTACCACGCCAAGCATAGCCACCATCTTGTCAGAGGCACGTAAGTATGCCCTTAGTCTTAACCTTGCACACCAGTATATTAAGCAACTCGACGAGCCTATAAGAGACGCTGTGTTTGGCAACGTTGGTACCAAGTGTGTATTTAGAGTTAGCCAAGAAGATGCAGAATTTTTAGAAAAGGAGTTTCAGCCAGAGTTCACTGCGGGTGACATCGCTGGTCTACCAAATAGGCATGCATACTTGTCAATGTTGGTAGATGGCTCACCTGTTGCACCGTTTGATATTGAGACGATGATGCTTAGCGGTGAGCCAGATTATACAAATCTTGAGGCTCTTAAGCAGCAATCATATCAGAAGTATGGCCGACCACGGGCCGAGGTAGAAGCAGAGATATATAAGAGGTATGAAAAAAAAGAGGAGCCAAGCCGAGCGCCTAAAGACCCTTTTGCCGGTATGCTAGAATAGTACGCATATGGAACTTTGGTTTATTTATGCGTTATGGTCCATACTTTTTGCTGGAGGTGCATCATTTTTACAGAAGGTGGCTATGGAGAGAGAGTATAATTCAATGCTTGTTAGCTCGCTTGGTATGCTTGCGTCTTCTCTGATTTCTATAACTATAGTATCTTTTACCACCGGGTTTAGTGGTTGGACCGCAGGCTTAGTTATAGGGTCTTTAGTTGGTGCAACATATTTTATACAGTCTGTATTACGTTTAGAAAGTCTGAGAAATATAGATACCGCAATATTTTTTCCTCTATACAAAACTGCCGCACCGATAGTTGCTATGGTGCTTGGAGTAATATTTTTTAATGAGTGGTTTACTAAAATTGAGATGTTCGGATTACTGGTCGGACTGTTAGTACCATTGTTGCTTTTGCATAAATCAGAAGGTAGTCGGCAAAAGGACCTGACAAAAGGAATTATGTTTTTGTTATTAGCAGCAGTGCTTGCTGGTGTGTCATCTGCAATTGCAAAACACGGAGCGACATTGTTAAGTACAATATTTCTATTTATGGCCGTATCAGACGGCTTAGGTGGAGCAATAGGCATGTCTACCTTTTTAACCAAAGAGGGGAATAGTGTAAAGAAATTTATAAAACAAGTGCGCAACAGGCGATTTATCTCATTGATGGTCATTTCATCATTTTTCCAATTTGGTGGCTATGCCAGCTTACTATATGCCTTCAAGTTTGGGGGCTCTCTGGCTATCGTTTACACAATCAACTCGTTCTATATACTTATACCAATAGTACTATCAATAATAATATACAAAGAGCACTGGAACACTAGAAAGGCTTTTGCCATAGGCCTGTCCATAGTGGCTCTTGCCTTCTTAGGCTAAAGCATGTTAAAGTTGCAGGCAATTATTACTATTTTTAATTAGGTTATTATGTCAGATTTCGCAAAAGAGCGTACGCTAGTGATGGTAAAACCAGACGGTGTACAGCGCTCACTAATAGGGGAGATTATAAAGAGGTACGAGAGTATAGGACTCAAGCTGGTAGCTACTAAGATGGTAGTGCCTACTCCAGAGCACATAGAGGCTCACTATACCCTAGACCCAGAGTGGCGTAGAATTACAGGAGAGAAGACAATCGCAGCATATAAAAAGCGTGGCAAGGAGGCTCCATCAGATGACCCATTAGAGATCACAGCAGTTATACTTAAAAATCTTATGACATACATGAGTTCAGGCCCTGTTGTTGCTATGGTATGGCAAGGTGCACATGCTGTAGAGATTGTCCGCAAGATAACAGGTGGCACAGAGCCACTTACAAGTGACGTAGGGTCAATAAGAGGAGACTACGTACTAGACTCTTATCAGATGTCTGACGTCGACGGTCGTGCAGTACGCAACCTAGTGCATGCCTCTGGCTCTGTAGAGGAGGCTGATATGGAGATAAAGCACTGGTTTGATACTAACGAGCTTGTAGACTATAGGCTAATAAATGAGGCCATGTTATACGATGTGAACTTAGACGGTATTAAGGAATAGTGTTATAATGTAAAGAGTCGCGGGGATTATTACCGAATAATAATACGAAGGGAGCTTTACATCACTCTGTGCCTTGGCATATAGTTGCGGGCACCCACCTGAGTTACTCAGGTCAATAAGCTCGCGGCACGAAAGAGTCCGACATTATGTGTCGGCTTTTTTCGTGAGGGGGGGTACTCAAGCAATCCCCAGTCCTACAGCGCCACTGCATAATTATTCTTCTCTGGTGTCAGTGCGTGGTATAATATAATTATATGAGTAAATCTAAACTAACATTTTATGGTGGGGCAGGCACAGTTACTGGTGCTAACTTTATGCTAGAGGTAGGAGAAGGAGATACTAGAAAAAAGATACTAATAGACTGCGGAGTATTACAGGCTAAGGGAGGTTTTGAACAGAACGCTAAGTTTGATTACGACCCGTCTGAGGTAGATGTGTTAATAGTCACACACGCTCATGCTGACCACCTAGGCAAAGTGCCTAAGTTAGTTAAAGATGGCTTTAATGGTGTTATATACTCGTCACCAGCTACTAGGGACTTGGCAGACCCAATGCTTGCTGATGCAACAAAAATAATGGCCAGGGAGGCCAGAGACAGGCATACAGAGCCGCTATATGGGCAAGCAGAAGTAGGCAAGGCACTTAGTTTATGGAAGACAGTTGATTATCATACAGAGTTCACTATTGACGACATTAAGATTAAGTTTTTAGAAGCGGGGCACATACTCGGGTCTGTTATGGTGGAGATGGTACGTGGTGGTAAAAAGTTTGTATTCACTGGAGATGTTGGCAATACACCAGCCCCATTGTTGAGAGATACTGAAAAGCTTGATAGTGTAGATTATCTCTTAATGGAGAGCGTATATGGAGACAGAGACCATGAACAACGCAATGAGCGTACTCACAAACTTGCCGAGGCGATATCTAAGACGGCCAAGAGTGGTGGTACGCTGCTTATACCAGCCTTTTCTATGCAGCGCACCCAGATACTACTCTATGAGCTTAATAAACTTGTAGAGAGTGGTAGCGTGCCGAGTATACCAGTATACCTAGACTCACCATTAGGTTCTAAAGTTACAGATATATTTAGAAACTATACACACTTATTTAACGACAAGGTGCAAGCAGAGATACGAGCCGGTGACGATATATTTGATTTTCCAAACTTTAAGGAGACTGCTAATTCTAAAGAGTCTTTTAGTATTAGTAAGCAGAAGGGGGCCAAGGTCATTATATCTAGCTCAGGCATGTCTGTGGGCGGTAGGGTACTTAGTCACGAGAAGAAGTTTCTAGGAGATAAGAATAATATGATTTTGTTCGTTGGGTATCAAGCTGCTCACTCACTAGGTAGGCAGATACAAGAGGGTAAGAGTGTGGTATATATAGATAAAGAAAAAGTGCGTGTACGTGCAACTGTCGCTTCTATAAGTGGCTTCTCTGCACATAAAGATAGCAGTAACTTAGTAAACATGGTAGCAGATACTAAAGATACTCTTAAGCAGGTATTTGTGGCGATGGGTGAGCCGCGCTCGTCACTATTTTTAGTACAACGTCTCCGTGACTCATTAGGTGTAGATGCAATAGCCCCAGAACAAGGCCAGAGCATCGAGGTAGACTTCTAGCTATATACTCGTTACTTAGAGAGTTAGATAAATAAAAAGCCGGCAATTGCCGGCTTTTTACAATCTATATTTTATAGAAACAAAAATACTATTTTGCAACTTGAGCAACGATGCGCTCGAATGCCTCTGGAGACTCTTGTGCTATCTGTGATAGTACCTTTCGGTCTAGAGTTACTTCTTTCTTTTTGAGCTTGTCTATAAACTTACTATATGAGTGACCAAGGGCTCGTAAAGCAGCATTGATGCGTATTGTGAATAGGCGCCGGAAGTCACTTTTCTTCTTGCGTCTGTGGGCAAAAGCGTGGTTACCAGCATGTGCGATAGCTACCTTGGCCTCGCGCTCTTTATTGCTTCGGTTAAAGCGATAACCCTTAACTTGCTTAAGTGTGTTTTTACGACTTTTATTTGATGTTGTTCCTCTTTTTACTCTTACCATGTTTAGATTTTGTTATGAATGCTAATGAATTACTTAATCTTAATCCTGTAATTTTCTATAGAAAATTACAGGATACTTTAACTATACCCCTGCCAAGAATCGACGCTTAACTCTTTGACTTAACGTTAATTTACGTAGCTGTTTTTTAGCTAGTCTTTGTGTGCCTGTATTTTTAGAGTTAAAGTGACACTGGCCAACCTTGCGGGCAAGTACCTTGCCGTTTTTGGTTACTTTAATCCTTTTTTTGTAACTTTTATTTGTTTTCATCTTTGTTTTTTTCTACCTTTTGAAAATCAAATACAACCCCAGTGCCACTTTTATCAAGTTCTATGACTGTGGTAAGCCCTTTTGGACTTTTTTTGATTTCGTCGGCTATCTTAAACGATTCTGGGATAATTGCAAGGAATTTCTCAAGTCTATCCTTTAAAAATTTAAAGTCCATATATTTATAGCGCCCCCATAAGAATAAGTCTACCTTTACTCTGTCACCATTTGCCAGCCATAGGGCTATTTTACCCGCTTTTCTTTTAAGGTCATTTTCTCCGGTGCCTATTTTGACCTGTGCAACCTTGGTCTCTGTGCGGTGTTGCTTGGCCTTCATCTCTTTTGCCTTTTTCTTGGCTTCATAACTATACTTACCATAGTCGGTAATCTTGGCTACTGGAGGCTTGGCCTTAGGAGATATCTCTATAAGGTCTAGACCTTGTGCCCTTGCCTTGGCAATAGCGTCACGAGTAGTCATGACATCAAGGTTCTCACCTTCATTGCCTACTACACGCACCTCGGGTACGCGTATCTCCTCGTTTATTCTGACTCTGTCGTTATCTCTTGGCATTGTGCGCCCAAGCTTAGCATAATATGCTTAGTTTTGCACATGTAGCTTACCAATCTCAGTTGCCATAGCCTCAAGTTTGTGGGAGAGGTCTTTTATTACATCTAAATATTTTTCGGCATCTTGCTCTTTGAGCTGCCTTAGAGAGTTGCCTAATATTATAGCCAGTTGTTCTTCGTCTACTTTCTCACCACTAGCTGCCTTGATTCGTGCCACTATACTAGTAACGGTTTTAGTGTCTATGTCTGAATTCATATTAGTTATTGTCTGCAATTATAGCATCAACTGCCTCTAGTAATGGCTCGGCAGTAGATAAGTTTCGAATATCTTCGTCATCTAGCTCGGGTAACAGGCCAGACAGAGTCTCTAGTAAGGCTTTCGGTATACCAACTATTTGCTCATCTTTTCCACCTCCACCTAATCCGAATCTTTCAAACATAATATTTCAGTTAGTTTTTAATTATTTAATGTAGTATACAACTAATACAATATGGTTGCAATTATACAACTATTGTATATACTACGGCGCTATGACAACTAAGCAAATAAAAGTTACTATTACAACCCGTGAGGGTAACCCTAATTCTGTGCGTGCAGAGGGTGGTGTACCATCAGTATTATATGGTCCACAAGAGGAGGCAATGGCTATAAGTGTTAACGCTAAAGAGTTTACTAAAATATGGGCTGATGCCGGAGAGAGCACCATTGTGGTCCTTTCAGGAGTTGGAGAAGACAAGGAGGCTCTTATAAAAGGAGTACAATGGCACCCTCTTACAGATGAGGCCATGCATATAGACTTCTATGTGATTGAGAGAGGAAAGAAGTTGACAGTAAGCATACCGTTAGAGTTCGTAGGAGAGGCACCAGCAGAGAAGATTAATGGTGTAGTGACAAAGATACAGTACGAGCTAGAGATAGAGGTGCGTCCAAGTGATATACCACAGAGTATAGAGGTGGACCTTGCTAAGCTAGTAGACATATCTAGTGTTATAACAGTTGCAGACCTGAAGTTGCCAGAGAGTGCAGAGACAACACTAGAGAGTACAGACCCTATAGCTTCAGTTTCTGAGGCAGTAGAGGAAGACCTATCGGCGCCTGTTGGTGATGCTATGGCCGAGGATGAAGATGCTACAGAGGGTGAAGATTCCGACGCTAAAGATGGGGGAGACGATGGTGATAAGGCAGAAGGAGAGAAGACAGAAGAGTAAAATATTTCAACTTAATAAAGTATATAAAAGAGCAGTGCACACTGCTCTTTTATTTTGTATCTGTAAGAGAGTAACTTGCTACCACCCCTACAAGCATTATGATACCTAGTACACCAAACATATACTGCATTGGTATAAAGAACAGTATCAGCGAGCCAGACGCAGGTCCTATAATATAGGCAAGTGGACTAAGTATTCGGAACGCGCTTATAGTGTCTGTGTCTTTGTCATCAACGTGTTTAAAGAAGTATATCTCATTCATAACCTCTATGGTTGCGGCGCCAACTCTTGTGATGAACAATACTAGCATCCACAATGCGAAGTCTGCCGTTGTTATAAATGACAGAGCGTACACTGCTAAAGATAGGATTATAAAACCAGCTATTAAAAACTCTTTTTCACCGTAGCGCTTATCTGCGAAGTGACCAAGAGGCCACTCAAGTAATGCAAATGGTATAAGCATTACAGAAAACATAATTCCTATAGTAGATAGTGTAAATCCGATGTGCTGATGTAGGTATATAGTCATGTATATAACCATCCAAGCAAAGAAGAAACGTATAAGGAATTGAACAATGAATATGTTTCGTAAGTCACCATCTTTATACAATTCGTTAATTGTTGGCAATATACGTAACCTTTCGTAAGTTTGATTTTTAAAATCTTTAAACTCTCTACGTAGTAAAAACATAAATGGCAGCAGTAAAAATGCAGCAAGTGTATAGAGCTCGCTGAAACCAAGGTATTTAAGTATGAGTCCAGCTATAAATGGGGATACAACAAAAGCCAAATTAAGCATGGTGAGGAACGAGCTCCTGTCGCCACCGGTGTCACTCTCGCTCTCTGTGGTGGCCTCTAGTAGTATGTCTAGACCGTAAAATAATGGAACTCCTATTGCTAGCGAGAGTATAAAGAATATAACAGTCACCACAATGTTTTGTGCATGGCCTAAGCCTAGAAAGAGGAAGAATTCTAGAAAAGCAACCAACATTAATAATTTGTAAACACCAAAGGTGTTTAGTAGCTTAGGTAATAAATAGTAAACAAAAATACTTAATATAGACCCTATCACAAAAAGACCACCTAACCACTCGTCGGATATACCACGTGTTTCCAAAAAGCTAGCATTGAAGTACACAATCAGTGCTATATGAGCACCAAGTAAAAAGTTAAGAGCATATAGGGTGCCCATAGCGTGTCGTGACTTTAATAGGTGAGCTAACATCTGTGTATTATACAGCACTTTTATACTATAAGTGTTATACTTAAATGCCTATGTGTGGATTCAAAATAAAAACATTAGCGGTATTTATTATCAGTATTAGTCTCGGTTTGCCAACTTTTGTCAGTGCAGAAAAGACGGAAGCAGAGATAGAGGCAGAAAGGGTAAAGTTAAAAACTGAGATTGTTAATAAAGAGATGGAGATACAACGAGACCGTATTGAATTAATGAATAAGAAGGAAGAGAGACAGGGTTATGAGAGTGAGTCCGCTCTATTGAACAGTAAGATACGTAGAGCCAACCTCACAATAAGCAAGCGTAGGCTGGCTATAAAAGACCTTAATTATGAGATAGGTGATAAGGAGAACATAATAGCCTCTCTAGATGAGAAAGTTACAAGAGAGGAGGCAAGTTTAGGGCAGTTGATTAGAAAGACTAATGAGTATGATGACCTAAGCATGATAGAGCTTGTGCTTGGTGGTGGGAGCTTCTCTGAGGTATTTGTAGACTTAGACAGGTTAGGTTTTATAAAGTTGGCGCTTAGAGAGTCTTTTGTAGAGATATCTACTACCCAGAGTGGTCTTCGTTCTGAACAAAACAGTCTGGCTGAGGTACGCTCTGACCAGGAGGAACTTAGGATGATACAAGAAAGAGAGAGGCAGGACGTGATAGCAGACAAGAAGGCTAAAGACGCCTTGGCAAGTCGTGCTAAGAGTGAGGAGGGAGCTTATAAAGATACTATTAAAGAGAAAGAGCGAAGTGTCGCACAGATACGGGCAAAGTTATTTGCACTTAGAGACTCAACCGGGGGTGACGTGTCTTTTGGTACTATGTTGGGCTATGCTAAAGAGGCTAGTGCTCGTACAGATGTATCTCCAGCACTTATACTCGCCATCCTTACAGTAGAGACTAACCTTGGTAAAAATTTAGGTGTAGGCAAGTGGGATGAAGACATGCACCCGACACGTGACATGCCAGTCTTTTTAGAGATTGTGGCCGAGCTTGGCCTCAACCCTGATGACATGCCTATATCAGCAAGGCCGTGCTCAGCAGCTAAGCGTGAAGCGGCTGGTCCAGGTAATAGATGTGGCTATGGGTATGGAGGAGCTATGGGCCCAGCTCAATTCATACCATCTACATGGATACTTTATAAAGACAGGATAGCTCGTATGAGTGGACAGAATCCACCCAACCCATGGGACCCTCGTACAGCGGTGTTTGCCAACTCTTTACTAATGATGGACAACGGTGCAGACAAGGGCACACGTACAGCCGAGCACTTAGCGGCTGTGAGATACCTAGCAGGCTGGCGTAATGCTAAGAAGACTGAGTACTGGTGGTACGGAGACAGGACAATGCGCTTCCGTGACCAGTACGCTAAGGATATTGCCGCCCTCGAGGGGTAGTGGTATACTTTAGGATGCTCATTGAAAAGGAGAGAGACAAATGAAGCTTGATGTAACTTATGCCTCTTGTATTGGCAAACCACCTGAGTATCTAATATACCGAGTATCGGGAACACCTAAAAAAGCGTCACTGCCTTATATGCAAGGTGCTGTAAGCAGGGTTGAGTCTAAGGGGAAGTGATCTTTTGGTGACGATTTCCATGAATTCCGCACAAACACACATGAAGGTGTGTTTGAAATTGTTGTTAATGTAGGTATTACAAAAAAATATGGTGTTCACTGGAAGAGGTTTTGCCAGTGGATTCGTGACGGCGCTAAAGCCGACTAGCTCTTTCATATTCGGCCTTATGTGGACAAGGGGTTTTGTTACCTTTTTCTTATAAGGCCTTTTGTTTTGTTACATAACATTGCATAAGTACATTTTTTCTGTATAATTCTGCCACAATGAAAAAAGACATACATCCAGATAATTATCGTGAGGTAATCTTTAAAGACAATACAAGTGGTGAGAGCTTCTTGA
>JAMONA010000017.1 GCA_027066795.1 Candidatus Kaiserbacteria bacterium | reverse complement strand
AGGTTCTTATAAAAGTACATGCCATGGTACAATATAAATAATGGCAAAAGACACAAAGAAGAAGACTAAAAAGACTTTAGTGTTACTAGACGCGCACGCTATAATACATCGTGCCTACCACGCTCTGCCTGACTTTAGCAGTAGTAGCGGCGAGCCTACTGGTGCCCTATACGGCATAGTCGCCATGCTTGTAAATATTATGAAAGATGTAAAGCCAGACTACGTAGCGGCTTGTTTTGACTTGCCTAAGCCAACCTTCCGCCACGAGATTTTTAAAGATTATAAAGGTAGTCGTAAGAAGAGTGATGAGGCACTAGTGGCACAGATAATCCGTAGCAGAGACATATTTAAAGCATTTAATATACCAATATATGAGATGGAGGGCTACGAGGCTGATGACTTACTAGGCACAATAGTAGAGCAGCAGAAGGGTAATAAAAAGCTAAACATAGTAATAGCCTCTGGAGATATGGACACGATGCAACTAGTAAATGGTAAACAGGTGCAGGTGTACACTCTTAAGAAAGGTGTTAAAGACACTATAATGTATGACGAAAAAGCTGTGTTAGAGAGGTTTAAATTTGTACCAGAGTTGCTACCTGACTACAAGGGCTTGCGCGGCGACCCGTCAGACAACATCCCAGGCATAAGAGGTATAGGAGAGAAGACGGCCACTACACTCATAAGCACACTTGGCGACCTAGATAGTATATATAAAAAACTGGAGAAGCTCGACGCTAGTGATAAGCCTGGCCTTAAGAAGTTTGGGCTAACACCTCGTACTCTAGGTTTATTAATAGAGGGTAAAGACGAGGCCTACTTCTCTAAAATGTTGGCAACCATAAAAAGAGACGTACCAGTGGAGTACAATCTGCCAGATGTACAGTGGCTAGAGAGCGTAAACAAAGAAGACGTATTTAAATTATTACAAGAGCTTGAGCTGCGCACCCTTATAGGTAGGGCCAAGTTATTACTAGGTTCAGACGAGGGTTCTGATAGTTTAGTAGGCCTAGGTGAGCAAAAGCCTGTAGATGAGCTTGAGCTTAAGCAAGTGGGTATAATGCTATGGCTCATAAAGTCTGACATTACTAACCCAACGCTAGACGATATATTGCAATTCACTGGTGCTAGCAGTTTCGCTGAGGCCAAGACACAAATAGAGGCCCTCTTAAAAGAGAGGGAGCTAGAAGGTGTATATAAAAATATAGAAGCACCACTGATACCAATAATAGAGCAAGTAGGCAAAACGGGGATACTCTTAGACACTGAATATTTAACCAAACTCTCTAAGGAGTATCATAAAGAACTAGATGCGTTAGAGAAGAAAATCTTTAAACTCTCGGGTGTAGAGTTTAATATCCGTAGCCCTAAGCAGCTTGGTGAAGTACTTTTTGATAAGATGGGTCTAACAGCCAAAAAGAAGACGGCAAGCGGCCAATATAGTACTAATGAGAAAGAGCTTAAAAAGCTTGTTGGTGAGAGTCCAATAATAGAGATGATATTTGACTATAGAGAGCTGCAAAAGCTCTTAAGCACATATGTAGACAACCTACCTAAGATGGTAGGCGAGGACGGGCGGCTTCATACAGAGTTCTTGCAGTCTGGTACCACCACTGGGCGTATGGCGAGCCAGAATCCTAATGTACAAAACATACCAACCAAGACAAGGCACGGCAAGAGGGTGCGCGGAGGTTTTATAGCTAAGCAGGGTAGTACTCTTATAGCTTTAGATTACTCGCAAGTAGAGCTTAGGTGTGCGGCAGTCTTGTCTCAAGATGAAAAGTTGTTAGAGGTATTCAAGAATAGGGAAGACATACATAATAAAGTCGCGGCGGAGGTGTTTGGCGTGAGCCCGGACAATGTAACTCCAGAGATGCGTCGTAGGGCTAAGGTCATAAACTTCGGCATACTATATGGTATGGGTGTTAATGCACTTAGGTCTAGCTTACAAGAGGGTGGTACGGAGGAAGTCACAGTCAAAGAGGCTCGCGCATATCTAGATAAGTATTTTGAGAGCTTTAGTGGTTTGGCTAAGTGGATAGACTCCACAAAGTCTGACGCTGCTAGACTAGGCTACACCACCACATTGTTTGGGCGCAAGAGGTATTTTGATGGGCTACAGTCTAAGCTGCCGTTTATACGTGCGGCTGCAGAGCGCATGGCGGTGAATGCCCCAGTACAAGGTACATCCGCCGACATTACCAAGCTAGCGATGATAGCCACAGAGAAGTATATAACTGGTAATAACTTACAAAATAAGGTCAAACTTTTACTCCAAGTGCATGACGAGCTTATTTATGAGGTTGAGGGTGACGCTTCGGACGCCGACATACAAGAGATAATGTTTGGGCTTAAAGAGGTTATGGAGAGTGTGGCAGATTTTGAGATACCAATCACCGTAGACATAAAGACAGGCAAGAATTGGGCAGATATGAATAGTATAATAGTATAAGTATGTTATATGTTTTCTACGGTACTAACGAGGTTGAGGCCAGAGATAAGGCTAATAAGCTAGTCAGTGGCCTACAAAGCAAGCAGCCTGATGCAGAGCTCGTACGAGTATCACAAGATAATTTTGAAGACCTACCAATAGACACCCTCTTGGCAACGCAAGGCCTATTTAAAAGTAATTATATTATATTTTTAGATAATCTCGACGATGAGTATAAGGCCTGGGATGATGATGATTTTAGAAAATTAAAAGACACGAGTCATATATGTATACTATTGGCTTCTAAACTACCTGTGGCAACCTTAGTGCATGCTAATAGTTACGCTGAAAAGGTTTCAGAGTATAAAGTAGAGAAGAAAGCTACAAGCTTTAACATATTTAGTGCGGCCAATGCCTTAAAGGCACGTAACAAGCAAGAGCTATGGACAGTACTAGTTAACGCCAGGCTAAGTGGCATAGAAGGAGAGGGTATTACTGGTATGTTATTTTGGGCTGTTAAAGATATGCTTGTTAAAAGGCAGTTCTATAAATGGAGAGAAGATGAGCTCAAGGACGTGGCCGTGGTCATCGCAGCTTTGCCACATAAGGCTAGGAGAGGTGGTATAAGCGTCGCTAATGCGTTAGAGAGGTTTGCACTTAGCATATGAGTTGTGCATAACTTAGCATAATAGCGGTACTGTAGTGTACTATATAGGTATGAAGGTAAAATATCTTGCGCTGGTCTTGGCTATATTGAGTGTCCTGACAGTCTCTGTGGAGGCTGTAGTCCCTGGTAGTATCACAAATACTATTAGGCAAGATGTAAACAAAGCTGCAGCTGATGAAGATAAAAAAACTGAGACAGAGCAAAGAAAATACTGTAAGTCATTTAACTCTAGTTTAGAGCCAGTGTTATTATATGATGCAGATCCTAAGACCGGTAAATTAAAACTTAAAGATAGGAAATGTAAGACGAATACCTATAGTATAAAAGGTAAGGTGTGTAAAAAAGGTGTTAAATTAATTAATATTCAATATGCTAAATGTCAGGTGTGTATAGAAGAGTTTGACCTAGATATAAAGAACATTGTAAAGAATCAAGCCTCTAAGGGTCCGACGCCAGGTGTCGAGTGTAAGATAAAGCCCGGGTATATGCCAAGCGGTGATAAGACTCCAATCCCAGGATATAAGCCTAAGGCTCCTAAAGATTTTAATAAACCAGCAACTACCGGTGGCTCAGCACAGCCTAACGCAACTACATCTGCTGGCTCCAGTGGTGGGCAAGGAGACCTTAGTCAAATGATGAAGTCTTTAACTCAGCAACCACAACAACAAGGAGGCTCTGCAAATTGCCAGAGATTTCTTAATCAAAACCAAGGCAATCAGTCTATATTAGGTTCACTTACAAGTATGTGGACTGGAAACCAAGCTTACAAGCAATGTAAATCAGCCGAGCGCAATAGTCAACGTCAAAATACTCGCACAAAACCTAAACCAGAGTGTAAAGTGTTTTCAGTATCTAGCAGTACTATAAGGCCAGGAGAGAGTACCACATTGCAGTGGTCGTTAGCTTACTCAAGGTCTGCATACATCTCACCACGTATCGGTAGGGTGGACCCACGAGGAGGTACTATCAAAGTCTCTCCAAGAGAGACAACAACCTATATACTCCAAATGGATAATGAAAATGGCTACGCAAAGTGTAGTGCCATAACTATAAGTGTGGCAGGTGCTGAGGTGGCAGGTACGTATGACAATGATACATATCAGCAAGACTTAGTACAATCCACGTCGACTATAAAATGCTCACCAAGTAGGGTTGATAACGGCGGTATAGGCATAGTTTTATGGCAATGTCCAAAAGGTTCAACAGAGAGTACGGGCTCTAGTACTGAGTTACCAGAATTTTCAACAAAAGGCAAGACGAGTGGCTCAGCTAGGGTGCGCCTGGGGGTAACTAGTACGTTTGTTGTGCGTTGCAAGGACTCTCTTAATAAAGAGTTGGCTCGTAACTCTTGCAAGATAGAGGTAAGAGATGGTAATGCTAATGTACAAGGTGACGGCACTCCTTTGGCACGCATAGCTGCTAACAAGAACGAGGTTGCCGGTGGTGAGACAGTGACTATATCTTGGCGTGGTTACAACACAGATAACTGTACTATAACTGGCCCAGATGGCTTTAAAGAGTATGGCAATAAGGGCAGCGTAACTGGGCGCATGCTACAGACAAGTACGTTTAGATTGAGTTGCATAGCGGACAAAAAAGACTTACCAATAAAAGAGATAACAGTAACAGTTATATAAATATGAAAGAGACGTTAGACATGCTTTATAGGCTTTTTGCACCATTATTTGTAGTGGTGCTTATTATAGGGGGTGTAGGCTTAAGCTCAGAACTTGTAAAAGATTCACAAGAGAAGCAGACAGCCATAACAATAGCCTACGCAGGTAGTTGCCCAGCAGGGGCAATACCCGTACCGCAGTCTTGTACAGCAAGAGACAGTAAAGGTAAGATAATACCAAGTCCATGTTCAGCTACGCACCCGGTAGCTGGTAAAATTACAGGCGTGTGTACAGAGTGGAGTGGTGTAGGGTGTTGTCTTGGACAGCAATGGCCAAGTGCTACTACAGCAACACAGCTACAAGGTGGTGCTGGGGCTATTAAGTCTATTAATGACATTATGAACAGTCTAATGCAAATGATGGGGCAGGGTGGGCAAGACCAGTCTGGGCAAGAGAAAGTAGCACCTCCGGTATGCAAACGATTAATTGCTAGTACTTCACTGCCATTGTTACCAGGGGAGAAAGCTACACTTACGTGGCTTTTAGAGGGTGGTAAGGCAACTTCTATAGTAGTGTCTCCTAGTGTAGGTAAAGCGCAGGGCTTTAGTGTTAGTGTGTCACCACGCGTAAGCACTACATATACCGTCGTCGCCAGTAATGAATCAGGTAGTTCAACCTGTCCAAAGGTTCGCGTATTTGTAGGTCCTCGTGCTGATATAGATGGTGATACTTATACAAACGACAGTACCTATGATAATGGAGTAGACATATGGAGTGGCAACTCGGATAATAATGAACAGACTGGTAACCCGTATTCAACCTATGATGACTTATCGTCTGACAACACAAACACTAACGCAAACAGTAATGACCTAGTTACAGAAAATATTTTATTAGATATTGATTATATAAATGACGGTGATGGAGAATATGCTACAGCTGTTTCTGACAATGGAATTAACTACGGAGGAGTAGTCTACGAGACTCCAAATAATAACCAAAGTGCCGATAGTGAGCAAACAAATACAGAGTACGCAGATTTTTCTCAAGGTATTTATAATGAGGAGTTTTACGACTATGGAGATGTTGATAACTCAAGCGGGCTGACAGACCAAGAAATATATGGCATATGGAATCGTCCGCAAAACCCGACCACGGGAGGCCTTAGCTCAGGCAGCAGTAGTTCTGGGGGTGCAATAGACCTAAGTCGAGAGGAGGGTACTGGGTTGTTCTCCAGTATAGGTATGTGGATAAAGAGCACTTTCTGTTTCTGGTGTGACAACTCAGCTTATATAAATAACAAAAATTTAACTGCATCTGTTAATTTAATTGGAAAAGATTACGAACAAGTGTTTAGTAATTATAATGATATTTGCAATAATAAGCCTGGCTCAGTTGAATTAAGTATGAGTCCTGCCACAATATCAAGACCTGCTTGTGCCGTGGGCCAAAGCAAGCAAGAGTGTGACGATGCCTGGCGGGGAGAGAAAGTAAAATTAGAGTGGAAATTGTCGTGCGCACACAGTTGTCTACTTACTGGCCCAGATAGTTTGAGTAGAGGAGGTATACAATATAATGGTAGTACGCTAGGTGTACTACGCAATACTAGTATGTTTAATATTCAATGCAAAGACAGGCTTGGTAATAAAGTCAATGACCGCTTGGTAATCAAGGTAGAACAAGAGTAGTATGTATAAAGTAGCCACAATCGGAGCGCTTGCGTTGGTGTTATTTGTAGGTTTGCAATTAAACACGGTTGTTGGTCAAGGTGGTCTTGCAGCTACTATAACTGCTAATAACAACCAAAAGAAAGAAGTCACAGCGTCTTGTCTATATGTAAGGATTAAAAATGGGGTTAGATACCCATTAAGGGTACCAGCAGAGGCGCTACATTATAATGTCTGGGGGGTTAAAAAAGGTAGAGGCAATGTACAATGTACCTCTAGACTAAGAGGGCATGGTAGATACTCTTGTTGGACAGACCCGGTGAGTGCTATGGAGTCGTGGATGAATATGGTGCGTACAAGCAAATATTATTTCGCAGGGGGTCGTAATACAATAGGTAAGATTGCACAAACTTATGTAGGTAGTGGTTATGATCCAATTATGAATCAGAACGGGCGGCCAAATATATGGGCAAATAATATCTCTAAAACAATGGGTATAGGACCTAATACTCCTCTTGACCCAAACAATCCTGCGCTAGTCATAAAGTTAATGCAGGCCGTGGCTAGACAAGAGGGTCACTGTAATGTGTTCCCATATAATAAAACAGAGATTGTTAAAGCAGCAGAAAAAGTTTTCGGTGTCTTAGATAAGGCAAAGTTAGAGTCACAAATCTCTCAGAAAGAGGTTAGCCAAAATAATCAATGGTATCAGAAATTTAAGAGTAATAATCAAAATATAAACCAACCATCACAACAACCCAGGGCATCGCAATCTAGTCAGGCAGCACCTGCACCAAAAGCTCCACAGAGTGGAGAAGAGAGTAAACTAGGTCAAGACCGCTCAAGTTGGGTCAGTAGGTTTTTAGGAGGAGGCAGGGCCACCACAACTAAAAAGGCGTCATTGAGTTGTGCCACAATAGACAGTGTTACCCGCTTAAGGTGGTCATGCCCTAATGGTACTACAGTAAGCCGTGGGTATAGTGATGGCAAGTGGCAGTTTAATACACATGGTGCTGGCGCTGGTGCAGTCAGTGTCTCTTTAGAGCTGGGTACAAAGTACACCGTACAGTGTTTAGGTGGGCACAGTATATTGGCTGAGGAGAGTTGTAAAATCCAAGATAAGCCCTCAAAGGAGGCTGCTTCATATAAATTTGTTTTAGGTGATAAAGTAGACTCGGTGCCAAGTGGTGTAATTATGCATATAGAATATGATAATAATACAGTAACGTGGGCGACCCTTGGCGCTCGTGAGTGCCTGATGAGTGTTGCTGGGAGAAAGCGTATAGCAAAAAATGGCAGCCTGGATATAGGAGAGCAGTCTCTAGATATATATGCAGAATTAAAGTGTAACACTGTCCACGGTAAGGCCATAAAATACAAAAAGATTGTGGTAGAATAAAAGCATGTCGATTAAATATATAATTGTACTATTTTTAATTCCAGTCTCTTTACATGCTTCTACTACATGGACAGATTGGACAGATATTGTCACTAGAGGAATAATCGGTAGTGCAACACCAAAAGGTTTTAATCTTAATAAGGTTACTTTGATGCCTGGAGATGCACGACTTCTAGGTATTAACAGTAATGCAAAAGCTTTTTTACAAAAAAGAAACCTAAAACCACCTGGTGATGTAAAGGGTTTAAATACAGATTTCGCAAATAGATTGGCCAAGTTTTTCAAGGCTGCAGAAGCATCAGGCTATAAGTTAACCATATTTTCAGGTTACCGTTCTCCGAAGAGGCAGGCAGTTTTATTTAAAAGAGCTGTCGCAAGATATGGCTCTGAATCTGCGGCGCGTAAGTGGGTTGCCCCACCTGGTAGGTCTAATCATAATAAAGGAAGAGCTGTCGATTTAAGATTTAACGGTCAGGCTAAGTTGAATTGTTCACGAAATAGTGCGTGTATATGGGCCCATAAAAATGCGTCAAGGTACGGTCTAAGATTCCGCATGTCTCATGAACCTTGGCATGTAGAGCCATACGGCAATGTGAAAAAGGGGGGTGAGGGAGATGTTAAATTTGCAGGAGTAACAACAGGTAATACAGTCTATGGGCAAGCAAGGCAGACTACACAATCAGCTCAAAATATACAGCAACCTGATTCCTCAACGATACAGAATCAACAGTCTACACCCCTAGCAGCAAGGTCAGAACAGTCCGGTATTACTCGGGGACCAACCTCTTCAAACACTTATAATCCTTATGGAAATTTTTCAGACAAAAACGAAGCTAGTCTTACTTGCACAAAAGAAGATGGTTCAAGCAAGGTGACTGTAGAGTGGTTATGCGGAGGAGCCAGCAGCGGTAGCAGGTTAGGCACAACAAATAGGGCAGCGGCAATAAGTACAAAGGGTTCTGTTAGGGGCACAGCAAGTACTACAAGTACAGGTGCGATATCTTATAAGTTACAGTGTACAGAGGGTACAAAAATAGTAGGTGAAGATACTTGTAGGGTAAACGATATCGATGCGTCAGGTTCAGAAGGTCAAAACAATACAGTAAAAGATATAAGTATTGATAGGAATGTAAGCATAGGGATGCGTCTACTTGCAGAAGAAAATACGATTGACTGGGGTAACGGCACTACACTGCAGTGGGCTACACTCGGAGTAAACTCATGTACTCTCAAGGGAGGAGAGGTGGAGTCAGAAGAAGTCAGTGGTAAGGTGGAGACAGGTAAGCTATATCACAATACAGTATTTATATTAGAGTGTGACACTAACAAAGGGACTAAGTCTGTAAAAACCGAGGTTAAGATACGATAAACTATGTCCGCCCAGTAGGGCTCGAACCTACGACAAACGGATTAAAAGTCCGTTGCTCTACCAGCTGAGCTATGGGCGGATGTTGTGCTAGTGGAGGAGATTGTACACTTAATATCGCAGTACATCAACTACTAAACCCCCAGAATCTAACAAGCGTATAGCTTCATAATTATTTCGCCATACTTCTGCGGAGTGGTCTAAGTACAAGTACCAGCCGCCGTTGTTAAAAATATCGTGCCCATTCTTTTCGTAAGCTTCTGATAAGCAGCTATGATATGTTAGTTTACGAGCTATTAGGTCTCTGCATGCAGGCAGTAGGTGTGCGGGCATCTCAGTAGTATACGTGGTACAGCTTGGTGCATTATTAAGGAAGTTTACACACGCAGAGCCGTATGTACGTATATTATCAGGGGTTGATGGTAGTATTGTACTAGGGTCTGTACAGGCACTCTTAAGTTTAGGCTCAAAGGAGTTAAATTGAGATAAGTATCCGATGCATGAGTTAGTGTGGAAAGATTGAGCAATCCCAGACAAGGGTGATTTACCAGTGTGTATTATGGCATATTCGCCTGGGGCAAGATGTACTGGCTGCAAGTTATTGTTGCCGCTTATCATGCGAAGCATTAATGTAGCTGGTGGTATATATATACGAGTGTCGGAGACCACAGATTGTAATGACCAACCAGTCATATCTATAGCCTCGGTGTTAGCCGGGCTTGCATCAAGTGTTATATATTCGTCTACAGGGTTAGATGCAGTCGGTCTACTGTTAGCAGATATTGTAATAGTCCCTCGCATGGGAGACTCCGTTTGCCATAGTTCTATGTCAGTGATCTGTAGAGCTCTGTTACCAAAAGGGTTGCCAGTAAAAGTGCTCTGTAAAAAAAGCCAAACAAAGATGAGGATAACTATAATAGCTATTATTTTTAGTAAATCGAATAACATGGATACATTATACACTAACTAAGTGGCCAGCTTATGTAGCTCTTCAGTCAGTGCTAATTCATCACTCCACGGCTCTTCGTGTCCGTCTACCGTGCGGCTAGTATAATGTCCCATGCCTGTGAGTATGACTACGTCGCCACGGTTAACTTTTGACAAAGCGAACTTAATAGCATTGCGTCTATTTTCTATATTATGATATTCACAATTAGTATCAGCTTGCTGCAGGCTATTAATTAGGTCAGCCCTTATCTCAGCTGGGTCACTACTATAAGGTTCATCATCTGTTATGACAACGATATCGGCATTATTAGCGGCAGCTCTAGCTAGGCCTGGGCGCACAGTTGTATCGTGTTGGCCTCCAGTGGCACCGAATATGACGATGACTTTATTGTCACCAGCTATCTCTCTTGCTGTGTGTAAGGCACTGTTCATAGCTCGCTCAGTAAGGGCGAAGTCTACAATGGCCACAATACCAAGGTCACAAGAGGGTATTACCTGCATACGGCCCGGTATACCTGCAAATGTTGATAGTGCAGCTAATGCCTTCGGTAGAGAAATCTCTAACCCAAGACTCTCTACAGCCAGCGCTGCTGCCACAGCATTACCAGTATTATAACTACCAAGCATCGGTATAGTATAGTTTATGTCATTGTATATAAATTCTGTTCCAGTATGAGTGGTTGTAGACTCGGGGTTAGTATATCCAGTGGTGTGTGCTAATTCAGTTAGCCACTTACTGCCGTACTCGTCGCTTGTCGGTAGTATAGCAACACCTTCACGTTTCAGGTGGCGTGTGAAGAGTAGCTTTTTAGCTGCTGCGTACCGTGCTCTAGTTTTATGAAAGTTGAGGTGTTCATGGGTGATATTTGTAAGTACTGCTGTATCAAATTTAATACCGAAGACCCTCCATTGTGCAAGAGCATGAGAGGATACTTCTATAACAGCCACACCTACGTCTTTTGTTTTAGCTTTTTTAAGTAGCTTGCGTAGCTGCCATAATGAAGGGGTTGTACGCTTGCTTGCAGTGATGGTGTTGCCGCTGATTTTAACCTCCAGGCTTGTGGTACTGATGTAGTCTATATTAAGTTCTCCCAATATATGCGCCACCATCTCTACGGTAGTTGTTTTTCCGTCAGTACCAGTGACACCTATGAGTTTTATTTTTTGTAAATTTATAGGCACCAATACATAAGCTGCGACTTGTAGCACCCTTGTATACCATAACCTTAACGGAGAGTTATGCGGTATCATTTTACGTAAATATTTTATAATTTGCTTCATATAATTAACTGCCTATAGACTTAAGTGCTGCTGCTACACGGGCGTTTAGGCCGGTTATATCAGTAGGCAGCTGCTTTATAGCTTCGCGTGCCTCTGTCTGCTTGTAGCCCATAGCCTCTAAGGCTTCTATTGCGCTAGCGTCATCTGCATTTATTTGATCACTGATTTCTAGAGGTCCAATCTTGTCTTTTAATTCTAATACTATTTTCTGCGCCAATTTTTTACCTATGCCAGATACTTTGGTCAGGTAGTCAATGTTGTCTTGTACTATTGCGTTATGTAGCGTTGTTACATCTGCTAGCGACAGTATGGATATCGCCGACTTGGGCCCAACCCCAGAGATGGCTATGAGCATCTCAAATAGCTGCTGCTCCTCGATGGTTGTAAAACCGTATAGGTCTAAGGCTGTCTCTCGTACGGCTAGATATGTATACATATGTATCTGGTCACCATTGTGTATTTTAGACAGCGTACTGGTAGAGGTATATACAAGATAGCCCACAGAGTTTACATTGAGCAGCATGCTACTTTTTAGTAAGTTTATGTGTTCAGCCGTACCATTAAGTGAGCCTATCATAGAGCTAATAATACCAGAGGTTGCGTAAGACTCAAAATTGTGTAGAATTGCACCAAATTCGTATATAAAAGTAAAAGTATGGCAACATCAAAATCAGCAACAAAATCATATAAGCAATCAGAACGCAAGCGTGTTTTTAACTTGCGTACATCCCGCACACTTAAGGCTGCTGTTAAAGAGGTTAAAGAGTTTATAACTAAGAAAGATAAAAAGGGGGCGGAGGGTGTTATATCAAACGTATACAAAGCAATAGATAAAGCAGCTAAAAAAGGCATCTTAAAGAAGAATAATGCGGCTCGTAAGAAGTCACGTCTTATGGCAAATATTTCTAAGATTAAATAAATTAAAAAACGGCAAATGCCGTTTTTTAATTTATTTACTAGGGCTACTACAGTAGTCTTTTTTTGTGCTCCCGTTAGGAGTCGAACCTAAATCGCAGGTTCCGCAAACCTGTATTCTATCCATTGAACTACGGGAGCAGTCCTGATTGTAGGGGAGTGTACCAGACTTTTGCTAAAAGCCAAATAGTTCTCCAATGCGCTGTGCTGGAGATTCGTACAATTCATCTTCTGGTAGGTAGTCAAGTAAGTAGTCTTGCACAGTGTTTGGGTCTATACTTGAGGGTATGTTTATTATTAAGTGTGGCACCAGAGACTGTTGAGCATCTATTATTAATACATTATCACCAGGC
>JAMONA010000016.1 GCA_027066795.1 Candidatus Kaiserbacteria bacterium | reverse complement strand
TCGGTACACCAAGTGGCGTAAGTATTATGTCTACAGGCTCTCCATCTTTAGTATATGGCATGTCCTCTTCTGGTAAGACCTTAGAGATAACTCCTTTATTACCGTGGCGTCCAGCTAACTTATCTCCTACAGATATATTACGTAGCTGTGCTATCTCTACTTGGATCTTCTTGATTATACCTGACCCTATATTGTCTCCATTCTCTCTAGAGAATATTTGTACTCCTACAATACGCCCGCGCTTACCAGCTGGCATGCGCTTACTTGTATCTTTTACATCTTTGGCTTTATCTCCGAAGATTGAGCGCAGTAGTCTCTCCTCTGCTGTAAGCTGTGTCTCTCCCTTGGGAGTCACCTTGCCTACTAGTATGTCTCCAGGGCGTACCTCAGCACCTACGCGTATCACGCCCTCCTCGTCTAGGTTACGTAGCTTCATCTCACTAACATTTGGTATGTCATGAGTAGTAACTTCTGGGCCTAGTTTGGTATCTCTTACTACACACTCAAATTGCTCTATGTGTACTGATGTGAATTTACTATTTTTTACTAACTTCTCTGAGATAATAATAGCATCCTCATAGTTGGCTCCTGCCCAGCTCATAAACGCTACACGAGCATTCTGACCTACCGCTATCTGTCCACCGTCAGTACTTGAGGTGTCTGCTAACAAGTCACCCACCTTTACCTTTTGCCCAACTTTAACAGTTGCGCGGTGGTGGAAACAAGAGAAGTCATTTGTCCTCTCAAATGTCACTAGGTTGTACTCGTCTTTCTTACCTTTAGTATTTTTTATTATAATCTTCTTAGCGTCTACTGCCTCTACTGTACCAGCCTCTCGAGCCAATAGTATGCGGCCTGAGTCACGTGCTGCTACGCCTTCAATACCAGTAGCTACTACTGGTGCCTCAGGTATTACACATGGAGTAGCCTGCTTCTGCATGTTTGATCCCATAAGTGCGCGGTTTGCGTCATCATGGTCTACAAACGGTATCATTGTAGTAGCTACAGAGAAGGCTTGGTTAGTAGCAACCTCTATATAATCTACGTCTTTAGCAGGTACAAACATAGGCTCCGCGTTAAAGCGAACCTCTATCATCTTGTCAGTAAGTTTACCAGACTTGTCTCGTAATGTTGCACCGTGTGCAATCTTAAACTTCTCTTCGTCTAAAGCATTAAAGTATTTAACCTCCTTAGTGATCTTACCACCGCTTACCTTGGCGTATGGAGTCTCTATTATGCCGAAGTTGTTTATACGAGCATAACTTGCAAGACGCAATATTAGCCCAATATTACCACCCTCTGGTGTATGGATTGGGCACAGGCGGCCGTAGTGACTAGTGTGTACGTCACGTACCTCGAAGCCAGCACGCTCACGTGTAAGCCCTCCTGGGCCCAGGGCTGAGAGAGTACGCAAGTCCTCTAGCTCTGCTAGCACGTTCTGCTGACTCATGAATTGTGCAAGTGAGTTGGCTATAAAAAAGTCTTTAATAGCTGCAGAGAACGGTCTTGGGTTAAGAAATTGTACAGGTAGACTCGTCTCTACATCTACTGTAGACATCCTGTCTTGTACATTTCTCTTAAGGCGGCTCATACCTATACGTACTTGGCGCTGCATCATCTCTCCTACATAACGCACACGACGCATACCTAAGTGGTCTATATCGTCAGATTCAGCATCTTCAGCGGCATTAAGCTCAACTATCTTGTTAATTATAAATGACAAGTCAGTTATTGAGAGTGTTTGCTCTTTTAGGTCTTTGGGTCCAGTCTTTAGTCCGAACCTATCGTTAAAGCGGTAACGTCCAACCTCAGACAAGTCATATCGGTCAGAGCTAAATAAGCTCGTGATGAACTCTTTTGCATTCTCTGGTGTAGCTAAGTCACCGTCTCTTAGGTGTTTATATATATCTACAAATGCCTCTTTAGAGGTCTTGATAGGGTCAAGTGTCAGGGTCTTCTCTATAACCTCCTGAGTTGCCTCGTCTAGTTTTGCAAATAGCTTAGTGATGTCAGCATCCTTCTCGGCGCCAAAAGCTCTTAGAAGTGTTGTAACGGGGAATTTTCTCTTACGGTCTATCTTTACATATATAGCACCATCTGGCTCAGACTCTATCTCTAGCCATGCACCACGTGCAGGGATAATCTTAGCACTGAAGTACTCGTTACCCTTTAGCATTTGAGTCAGGAAAAATACACCGTAAGAACGAGCAAGTTGTGGTATCACAACCCTCTCTACTCCGTTGATTATGAATGTACCGTGGTTAGTCATTAGTGGGAAGTCTGTCAAGAATATCTCTTGGCTCTTGTCCTCGCCAGTAGTCTTATTTATAAGTTTGGCTGTAACCTTTAAGGGCGCCTCGTATGACACCTTCCTCTTCTTGGCATATTGCTCGTCGTATTTAGGTTTACCAAAGCTGAATTTAGATAATTCAAGAGAAAACTTTTTACCAGAGTAATCGTCTATGGGTGAAAATTCTTTAAACACCTCATATACACCCTCCTTAAGAAGCCACTGAAATGAGTGTAGTTGCTCCTCTACCAAGTTTGGCATCTCTGCCAATGGTTCTTGGTACTTACCAAAGTATTTTTGCTCCCTGCTACCGTAAGGTACAAATTCCTTACTAACGATAGACCCCGCTTTAGTTTTTGCCATTATATAGTTTATTTACGAGCTGATAATTTTATAAAATGCATCCATTTTTTGCCACTCATAACACAATCGCTCGCAAATGCAATCGCATAAATATACACCATCAAAATCACTTGTCAACAGTGCTGTCAATGGTTGTATGGGGATAACTCTCTATATAGAGAAGTTTTTCATAGCGTATAGCTCGTCTTCGTCATTAGTTTTTGCTACTGGAGTAGTCGCAACAGGGGTCTCTGGTACTGGTTCTACAGGTGGCACGCCTATGGCAAAAGGGTTAATAGGCTCTGTTGGTGGTACTTCAGTTTTACTACCATCGCTTGCACTGTCTTGTGGGCCAGCACCTTCGGCTGCGGCCTCTGCCTCTGCCTCTGCCTCTGCAAATGATTTTGCAATCTCTGCCCTGAACTCAGTCTCTGGGTCTTGTTGCCCCGCATCTACAGCAAACGGATTAAGAGGGTTACTTGACTTAGTCAGAGGATCTATATCTTTCTCTACTTGCGTACTAGCAAATGTATCATTAAACTTCTTTAGCGCCTCGGCTGCTGTGGCTGCCTCCGCGATGCCTGGTGCATTTACTTGATTATCGGTATTGCTACTATGTACCACTTGGGCACCTGGTAGATTAGACACCTCTTGAGGTGTCACTAACGTCTCTTTAGGTGTTGGCAACGATGCCGATTCACGCTCTGCCTCATGTTGTGCAAGCATGTCTAGTAGTCTCTGTAAGTCTTCTTGAGAGAAATAATCTATATGTACCTTACCGCCGTTGTTAGAGCGCTGCTCTATCTGTACTCTTGTGCCGAGCGTCTCTGTAAGCTCTTTCTCTAAGCCTATCAACTCAGGAGACAAGTCTTGCTTGCGTGCCTTGTCTGTAGCTATCCTACGAGCTATCCGCTCACTCTCTCTTACAGTCAGTTTTTTAGTAGTTATCTCTTTAAAGAGAGTATCTCTCTCTGCCACTCGCTCTCCTAGCATTAGTAGCGGCCTTGCATGCCCCTCACTTATTTCTCTGGCCACTAAGGCGTTTTGTATATACTCAGGCAGACCAAGTAGGCGTAGTGTATTAGACACATATTCGCGGCTTTTGCCCACCTTCTTGGCTATCTCTATGTGCTTAAGGTTAAACTCGTCTACAAGCTGCTTAAAGGCGTGTGCCCTGTCCATTGCGTTCAAGTCTTCTCGTTGCAGGTTCTCTATTATAGCTAGCTCTAGCTTCATCTTGTTAGACTCCTCTTGTGCTCTTATAATCACGGGCACCTGTGGTAAGCCAGCAATCTTACTAGCGCGTAGACGTCGCTCTCCTGCTATCAGCTCGTACTCTACGCTTATACCGCCGTCTTCACGCTCGGTCTCTTGTCTTGTGACTACAAGTGGCTGCAATACTCCGTACTGGCGTATAGAGTCTGCCAGCTCGGCTATCTTGTCATCATTAAACTCTTTACGTGGCTGGTACGGGTTAGGACTAATCCTGTTTACCTCTACCCAGAAAATGCTGTTATTATAAAATTCACTCATAGGTTATGTTATTAAGGCTATTCTACCACACAGTCACCTAGCACAAACTCAACTCTTGTGGACATCGCATAATTAAAGGGCTCATCAAGTACATGATGAGCCCTTTTGTTGTTTACGTAGCATCAGTTAATTCGATACCGCGTCAACAAGTTTTCTCACAAGAGTTGGGTCAAGCTCTGTATGAGATATGCTTATGCCTGTCGCCACGAGGAAGCAGTCCACATATGGCATATACTCTCTGATATTTTCAGGAGTAATACCGCTAGCTATTGCAAGAGGATGACCGTCTGCACCTTTGTGCATTAATTTGATTTTACTCAAATCTGCTGCTATGCCAGTACTGTATCCACTGGTTGTTATTATATCCATGCATCCTGCTGCCAATTCCGCAGCTCTACCTGGGTACTCTATCTGAGACTGCCCTTTAAAGGCAACCCCGCCGAAAAGTAAGCCATTCCAACCTGATTCGTAAACCTGGGATGATAGATATGCGGCATCTATGCAACCAGCATCAGTAATACCACCATCATCAACCCATAATCCATCTGCGGGTACGGTTAAATTATTAACTTTTTCCAAAGCAGCTATTGAAGAAAGGTCAAGGAAGTTCAAGCCAATCCACTTATGTGGGTACTGCTCTCTTACATGCTTGTAACAAGCAATCAGACCTTTCCATTTTATATCATGATTAATAAGGAATATGCCGTGGGCACCTCCTTCAAAAGCAATCTCAGTATTACGCAATGCCTGCTCTTTACTCTCTGCATGCACCACGGCTAGTAACACATGACTGTATTGCGCAAAGACATCTTGATATTTACTCATTTTCTTACCCTCTCTTTCTATGTTCAAAAATAATCTAGATAAACTCTACTAGAATAATAACACCAGGTCAACCTTAAAATATATACGGCGATATAGTAACTACGCTCGCACAAATTATAAACCTGTGTATAATTCTTTCAATGCCGTGGTGGCGGAATTGGTATACGCGATGGATTCAAAACCCATTGGTGAAAACCTTGCGGGTTCAAGTCCCGCCCACGGCACAATATAAGCGAAGCGTTATTGAGACGTGGGAGAAAAGTCTGGGAGACTTTTAGTCGGGAATTGAAAAGGTTGCCTGCAATTTTATTTCCTATTGGTAATAAAATGGCGACAACCTCTACTGATCCTGTAAGGATCAAGTCCCGCCCACGGCACAGATAGTAACAACTGGTATTAAAAGATACTTACAATATATACGTTAAACTCAGTATGTATACCTATGGCTAATGCTATACCAATAGGCATAAGCCACTTACTTGGCATACTCAATATAGTCATGACAATAACAGTGAGTGCATGCATCGGCACTGTGTATAGCAGCCTCTGGCCAAATACGCTTAAGTCCCCTGCCTGAAAAATATTATTAAGGTAAAGCATGCTCTCAGACAAACCAAACAATAAGCCGAACACCAGTGCCGCTAATAGTTTGGCATACCCGCTTGGCAGTTTATAAATCACAAATATAACAACAATTGATTTTGCTAGCTCCTCTACTAATACTGTGTTCTCAGTCAAGGCAACAACAGGTATTAAAATGGCAGGCAGCACCAACCCTGCCACCACTGCCAGCAGCCATATTACGGCGTTGCCTGGGCCAAATGGATTTTGAGGGCTTGTGTCTAACATATTACTTTAGTAGCTCTACATACTCACCAGATACCCAACCATCAATGCCTTTTGGCACTATTATATAATACCAACCAGCCTTCTGTGCCTCAAATGTGTACTCACTGCCCACACTCACCTTGCCGAGCTTAGTATAGGAAGTTGCTGGTTTTGCCCTCACGTTTAGATAACCTGTGGGTGTATCGGTTATAAGAAGCCTACCCTTACCCTCTGTGTCAGTAACCTCTTCTGGAGAATCTTTAGTTATTGAATCTGTACCTGTTTGCACTTGTTCACTATCTGAAACTAGAGGGCTCACTGCAGAAGTCGACTTATTAAATGTCTCAAAATTGGCTGACGCACCCTTGGTGTCTTCGTTCAATGCCGGTGTATCTGTCTTCTTAATATATACAGACGGATTACTACCACCTACTCCTGGTACCGATACTGTAGCACTACTCATAAGGTACTGTGGTACCGTAAGCATTAGGAGTCCTATTATAAACCCAGGGAAGCTTATTAATATAAGTACACCAAGCACGCTACCACTAAGCACCTTCACCATGTGTACTATACGACCCCAAAATGTCTCTGGGTCGTGCTCTATTAAATGCTCATGTACAAAATCTTGCTGAGTATCGGCAGCTCCTACCTCTTGTGCAGGTTCATTTATTGGCTCTATTTGAGGCTCAGGGTAGTTAAGGCCAGGTATACCCTTGCCGTGCCTACCTAACGCAGATATAAGCAATGTCTGCTGTCTCCACATAGCGAAGATGATAGCCGCCAATAGCCCGAAGCCAAACACCATGGCAAGCACTATCCCCCAAGTCGAGAAGGTCTGTATACCACCAATACTACCCACCAAACCATTAGATACACCAGAGCTTGTCACAAGGTCTTTAAGCTTATCTAAGGCAACGTTAGCAGTCTGCATACGGGTCACATTGTCTCTATATACTACTATGTGATTCTGTGGAGTATCGTAACTAGTAGCCTGAGACTGGCCCACCTTGGTAGCAAGACCATCTAACTCAGCTAACAGTAATGCACCCTGCGCCTCGTACTGTGTACCATCTAACACTTCTGAATATGACTTAGCCTGACTCTTCATAATCTTTAGGTCATCAGTATCAAACAGCCATATATCGGTTAACTCAACTTTTTTAGTTATAGATTCTCCGCCTTGTAACGTGATATCTGCAGACACAAAGTAGCTCTGTGCGTTAGTGTCATATTCGACCTCTAGGCCATTGGCATTCATTATGTCCTCTGGAGCAGCCTCCTTAGGTAAAGCCGCCCTAAATTTTACAGTTTGAGCCTCAGAGCTTGGGTTAGTTATTAAGAAGTGTAACTCTACGGAGTTAAACTGCATAAAGCTCTGCACTATAGGCTCGGTAGAGTTATTAGAGACTACTGCATTAATAGTATCTGACACCGCTTGTAGTTGGGCTAGTTTATTCTGTACATCCTTAAGTGTCTCTGTCTGTCTCTCGTTTATCTCTAGTAAGTCACTGAGGCCAGATACTTCTATGTTAATAGTCTTAGCTCCATCTAGAGCCTCTAGTAGTTGATTTGATGTAAGTTGCAACTGGTTAATAGTCGCAGTACCAGAGCCGACTACTGGCCCGTTAGCTGCTCCACCTGAGCTAGCTGGTGCCGCCGTCTCTGTTATTGCTGTGAAGCTTCTTGAGGCCGATGATGACTCTGTACCATAATAGTTAACTACTTTAAACCAGTAGTCTCCTACGTCTGGTACTGTGGCTGTAAGGGTTGTATTAAAGTCTATACCAGGAGTCACAAGCTTGGCCGCGCTACCATAGTACACATCGTCTCCGCCACCACATTTGTTGTCTTGTGTTGTAACTACACACCACTCATATTGATACTCGTATGATGCATTACCTTCATTAGAGATTGTGACACTTGCTGCCACAGAGTCTATTGTCAAGTCAGAGATAGAGTTGATTATGACCTGAGAAGGGGCTCCTGTAGCTTGCCAATAACTAACCCTCTTTATCGTATCGCCACCTACAGGGACAGCTACCACGGTCTCGTACAGGCCGGATGTTGCGCCCGATGGGATAGCATATGTGTACTCATATACACCTGTCTCTATGGATGTCATAGTTGTAACAGCTGGCACTACTATAGTACGTGCTGCGTCATATATTGTGATTGTAGGTGTAGAGGTTGCATCTACTGGGTCAGACTCATAATCCTCGATATTTAACTTCACCCTGTATGTGTTACCTACCTGCACAGCACTCTCGCTAGACAACTCTATGTTGTACAAGCCTTGTTGTGAGGTGCGTAAAGCTGCCACTGATGCTTGTAAGGTGTCTATCTTGTTGTCTACAGAGGTTAAGAGTGCACTTATAGTGTTAACCGTACTCTGTATGTCTGTGACTTTAGTATTTGTGTCTGTGGTAGTTACGGATATTGCATCTACTACAGTGTCCACTATGTCTATCTTTGCCTCATTAGCATTCAACTCAGTGATAACATTCGCCTGATTAGCACCAAGTGAACCCACTACAGTATGGTCCGATAACTGCTCGTCTAGCACGGCGTCAGCGACAGAGGCAGCAGTAACAGCACCATAACTTATGACATTACAACCGGCACTATTGTCTGTTATTTTTACTATACCACGCACTACTATATCGCCAGCTGTACAGCTAGACTCTATCTTGGCGTGCCCAGATAGAAAATCCATGCTTATACTATCTCCTGCGCCAGTTTTGTTAACTATTGCCAAGCCTCCAGAGTAGCCTCTTACACTAAGGTTACGTCCAGCACCTCCGAAGTCTATTGTTGGTGTACCAGTACCAGCAACAGAGCTACGAGAGTCTAGAATATTAACTGTCGTACCACTAGAGCCGGCAAGGGTAATAGTCGAAGCAGTTAAAGCACTATTGTATATAACTCCAGAAAATGCAGTTAGACCATTTATAAAACTGTCTCTTATTACAATGTCTCCGTTTACCGTACCACTAACCGTTAAGTTATCTAATGAAGTACCAACTGTGCTACCACCGCCGAGAACTATGGCACCCGAGTTTGCAGAGTGTCCACTAAAGGCATAATTAGCTAATGAAAGCCCACCTGGTACAGTTACCGTACCCCTTACGTACAGATGTGTTAGAGAGTTTGCTGCAGCAATTGTAAGTGCATCTGTTATATTACTTACAGGGTGCTCTTGATTACCTTTGGGGTACGCAGTACCTGTATATGCAGAGCTTGTATCTATGTATACAGCGGCATTAGCGAAGTTCTTAACCCTTTTTAATAGACCGACTGGTGTGGTAGAAACATAGTTAGTGCCGTCATTAGTGATACGTACCTTGGCCTGGTATACATCTTCATCTGGGAGGCCTGACGGTGTCTGGCTAAATGTAAATGTACCTCCAGCAGAAGGTGATGAACTAGTAGCATTATACATTACAACTCCACTATTATTCTCTAACCATACCTCAGCACTAGACGGACTTGTAATTACAGAACCATTGAGCTCTAACCATGCATTGATTTTCAGCGTGTCCGAATCTGTCTCAAAACCAACCGCAGCAGTTGTCTTATTAAGTACACTCTGTGCAGTCATAGTCAAGTTTAATGTGGTATCGGTCGTTACACTTTGGGTAACGGTCTTGGTGTTGTATCCAACCTTATCCATAATGATATCAAAAGATCCATACGGCCAATAGTAGGTAAACGGGCTACTTTTGTTCGCCGCGCCAGTACCATCTCCAGGGTTAAAGCTTACATCACTAAGGTGGTCGGAGTTAGAGGAGTTTTGTACATTAACTGTTATGGCGGCATCTCGTATAGTGAAATCTGCGTCAGACTCATCATAAGAGTCAGCGTCTGCAGAATCTACAACCTTAACCCTGACTGTAGTATTACTAGATAGGTCTGGTAGTGTCCAAGTAGCGTAAGTACCAGAGTTAGCAACAGCAGAGGCTATTGTATACGGGTATGTGCTACCTCCGTCAGTAGAGTACAAAATGTCTACATTAGACATCGAACCTACTGTCGTCCACGATATTGTCTTGTCTGGAGTAAGGGCTATCCAACTCTCAGAGCCGTTAGGTGCCGTGACAGTTAGGCCGCCCATGACTTTATACGTATCCGAGTCATCTTGTATAGACTGTTGGTCAGAGGTTACCTGCACTTTAGTGGCTGTACCTTGCTCAGAACTTGGTATGCCACTCCACGAGTACGAGCCTACTCCAGCCACCCCTATGGATACACCCGTGGCTACAGTGTAGTCAAATCCACTACCGTCTCCACTATCAGCCTTGATTGTTACAGTGGTGGCTGGGGTACCCACATATGCCCAAGTAATATTCTGTGTCTCTCCTACTGACCACTTGGTGCCAGTTGTAGGCGCAGTAACAGTGATAGACCCTTCTGTAGTATACGATGTACCAGTAGACCAACTTGACCAAGCCGTACCATCGTTATAACGGACTCTAAAGTAATACGTAGTATTCGCAGCCAACTCTGTAAGCCCACTTAAACTATTAGCAAATGTCCCGTTAGTAGTATTGACTGTGGTGGACACCTCTGCAGAGCCTGCTGTGCGCGCCCACTCTGGAGAGCTAAAGTCTGAGTTGTCGTCTACCTCCCAGGAGGTATCTGTATGAGCGTCGCCGTCACCATCATTATATACCGATGTTGAAAGTGCTGTATTACGAACCTGTAGAGTTGCGCCACCAGTAGGTGTAGAGTTGGTAGGTGTGTCCGGAGGTGCGTTAGCTAGAGTATAATCTACCGTCACACTTTTAAGCTCTGGAGTATACAATACATCGTCTGTTTCAAAAAAGGTTTTGTATTGAAAGTAACTATTGTCTATAACACCAGAGAGTGTAAAGGAGGGTGTGGAAATTGAGTTTGTAGTACCCCATTCATAATAAGTATTAGCCGTACCATCTGATCCAATAAAGCTCTCTCCGCTACAGGCAGCATCATTACAGCTCCTTACCTGCATTTTTATCTTTGATGATCCACGCTTATAGCCATCTAGTATCTCCGTGGCTGTAAGCGCCCTACTGTATACAGCTAACTCGTCTATATCTCCCTCCCAAGGAATAACATTTGGCGTGTGTGCAGCATCACCAATGATAAAAGAATCTGTTGAGCTACCATCCTCACTATTAGTTACACTAGCCTGCTCGGCACCATCAATATATATCTTTAGTGTGGTGCCACTTCTTGTAACAACCACATTTTGCCAAGTGTTTACCAGGTCACCTGTGCCAGTATCAGCATCTGCGCCGTAAGTCCCGTTTATTCTAAACTCATAACCTGAGCCCGCCCTCACAAACAAATCTGCATTAGCACCGGCTGTTGCACCTTTTGACCATATGAAGTCTGAATTATTAGAATCATGAAATATCCAAGTCGACACAGTAAAATCTGATGAAAATAGGGTGCTACTTATATTACCCATATCAACCTCGTCATTTACTCCGTCAAAGCCAATGGACGTATTTAGTCGCCCTGGCTGGCTATACAAAGAGCCACTATAAGTACCATTATTAGAGTTTCCAGATGTATCGATAACAGAACCACTTGTGTCATTTAAGTGCCACAGCCCGACACTACCAGTCATGTCTGCATTTCCGCTAATATATCCAGTCTCTATACCAGCATTATCTGGGAACTCCTTACCAACAGGCCTTGATGGCGACCACGCAATAGAGTTCCATACACTATCACTACCAACATTTTTTATATTTGAATCATATAAACCTGAAAAAGATTTTCCTTGTTTTCTATATATTTCCGTTATTTCACTAATGCTTAACTCTCTACTCCACACAGCAACCTCGTCCAATGTAAGATTTGAATAACCGCTTGTGCCACTGTATTCTGAACCGAGTTTTAGTGTGTATCCTGAGTCATCTATACCTGCTGTATTAGTGTGTGATACACTAGCAAAAGCAACTCCGTCTTTATAAATTTTGAATTTAGTTGGAGTCATAACAAACACGAGGTTGTACCACGTGTCTACCACAAGGCCACTAGACGCCGTGGCTACAGCAACACCTCCTCCACTATAACAAAAGAACTGCGTACCCCCAGTCGCGGTAACCCTCGCGCCACAACCAGATGTACCATTAGACGTGTCAAAAATATATTCATTATCAGCAAGGCTATGGGGCTTAATCCATACACTCACCGTCATTGTAGAATAAGTATCTATATTTAGGCCTGTGTCTACATAGTCATTAATACCATCAAACTTAATTGCGGTGTTCATTTTAGATGCCAAGGAGTACAGTACACCATTATATGCAGTACCTGTGTTGCCTTGCCCTGACTTATCAGTCAGTGCTCCACTGCTCTCATCTAAGTGGTACAATAGAGTATTATTTGTCATATCTATCCACCCTGTACTTACTGCATTTTCTGGGAAAACTCCTATCGGGTTATTTGTATTCGTACTCTCTATCCAATTATTTACACCATCCCACTGTGTATAACTATATGTGCCAGTATCAAACTCAACCTGTGTATCATCTACCGTAGTGTCTGCACTTGCACCCTGGGCACTAAACAGTGTATAGGCCCAATAGCCACCTAGTATCAATGTGGCAATAACCCAAATAGCAAAAACCATCCGCAGTGGTCTAAACTGAGGATGGTTAAGTATTATACTTATGTCACCAATTAGGCTGGCCTTCTTCTGTGGTGCTGGTACATCCATAGGTGCTTCTACGTTAATTTGCCTCTCAGTGTTACCTCTGTTGGATTGTTGCATAATAAGTAATTTTATTATACCAAATAACCAACAAGTTGGTACCATTTATGCACTGCTCTATGCCTATAAGATTTATATCTTACCTACAAGATCGAGCCCTGGCTCTAGAGTGTCTTGGCCTGCTGCCCAGCTAGCTGGACACACCTGACCATCATGCTCTGCTACAAATTTTGCGGCCTTAAGCTTACGGAGCAGCTCGCTGGCACTCCTGCCTATGCTGTTATCATTAATCTCTGCTAGTACTATCTTACCCTCTGGATTTATTACAAATGTACCTCTAAGTGCCAATCCTTCGTCTGGTATTAGTACGCCAAATGCCTCGCTTAGCATATGGTTAGCGTCTGCTGCCATAGGGTACTCTATCTGCCCTATCGCTGGTGAGCTATCGTGCCATGCCTTATGGGCAAATGCTGTATCAGTAGACACAGAGATAACTTCAGCCCCTTCAGTCTTAAAGGCGGCATAGTTAGCCTGCATCTCCTCAAGCTCTGTTGGACACACAAAGGTAAAGTCCGCAGGG
>JAMONA010000015.1 GCA_027066795.1 Candidatus Kaiserbacteria bacterium | reverse complement strand
CTGGGTAGACACCTGGGTCTTGCGCTAGAAAGACCTGGAGTCTCTTTACCTCCGCATTCTCCATGCCTTTTTTAAGGTCTTGGTTTATAGATATACATGAAGCTCCACTCTCTCCTGGTGTTATACCACTCTCTACTAGTATTAATTCTGATTTAAGTTCTTCAATTTTATTAAGAACTGTTTGTAGTTCTGTGCGCAGGTCACTGACTGTATCGGCACTTACTAAGCTAGAGGTTGTGAATAATAATACAATTGGTAATAATAGTAAGATTTTATATTTCATCTGTACATTATACATGCACTGTAGAATTTAGAAACCATAATATTGGCAAGCTGTGGAATTCGTGTATAATATCGCTTACCAATTGCTGGAGTGGTGAAATTGGTAGACACGATAGCCTTAGGAGCTATTGCCGCAAGGCGTGGAGGTTCAAGTCCTCTCTCCAGCACAACCAGATATATAAATATGCGGTTATCCGTCCTTAGCTCAGCTGGTTAGAGCACAGAGCTTATACCTCTGAGGTCCTAGGTTCGAGTCCTAGAGGACGGACAAATTAAAAAACTGGCAAGTTATGCCAGTTTTTTAATTTTATATTTTAGAGTACCATTTGGTGTTTCCAGGCTTATGGCATCTCCTACTGCCTTACCTAACATTGCTTGACCTAGTGGAGACTCATGGGAGAGCTTCTGTGCAAGCATGTCTGCCTCTGCAGAGCCTACTAACTCGTAGTTTATGTCTGCATTGCCGCCGGACTTTTGTATTGTTACCTTAGAGCCAAGTATTATAGTATCACTCTTTTTTACTGTAACTATTTCAGCGATGTTTAGGATATTTTCTATATGCTCAATCTTAGTCTCTAAATCTGACTGTTGATCTCGAGCATCGTGGTATTCAGCATTTTCAGATAAGTCTCCTAAACCTCTAGCATAGTCCAACTTCTCTGCGATAGCCTTTCGCTCCACTGTCTTTAGTTGGTTGAGCTCAGTTACAAGCTCCTTTTGCTTAGTCTTAGTTAGATACTCTTTGTTTGAAGTATTTACCATTGGCGCGTATTCTACACGAATTGCCCGAAAAGTAAACACAGAGTGAGTAGAGACTATTTTGTAGTAGGGTAAACCCCGTTTACATAGTCATTTGCATGGTTCACTACAAGCCATTCAAAAAACGGGCGCATGGCCGGAGCCGCTCCTTGCAGCGTATCTGCTTTAGCCTTTTCAAGTACAACTGCGAATGCATATTTAGGGTTATCATATGGCCAGAAGCCAACTACCCAAGAGTTCATATATTGATTGCGAGTACCAAGCTGAGCGGTACCCGTCTTTGCTGCTATAGTAATGCCGGCTACATTAAGTGCTTGCGCTGTACCCGAGTGTGCCCCCTTTCGCATACCCTCTCTTATTATTTGTAAGTTTTCATCATTAATAGGTACCGTTGTTTGCCGCCCAACCTTACCTTTAACTAAGGTTGGTGAGTGTAATGTGCCTCCATTTGCAACACTAGATATATACTGTACTGCTTGTATAGGTGTCACTAGCCAACCATATTGTCCTATTGCACTATGATATGTATTACCAAGATTCCACTCACTGTCATTACCAAACGTCTCCTTTTTCCACTCTGGGGTAGGTACTAAACCTTTCTTTTCTCCAGGTAATTTTATTCCTGTTAACTTACCAAGGCCGAATCTATCAGCCCATAAGGATATCTTACTTATGCCAAGGCCTTCTTGTTCCCTATGTCCTCCTCCTATAATGTAAAAGAAAATACTTGAGGACATCTTGATTGCATCACGTATATCTAGCCAACCTAGACCTGTACGCCAGTCTCTAAAAGTAGAAAATTGGCCAGGATTATACTTATTAGGAACTTTTAACACTCCTGTACTGAGTATTTTGGTGTGTTCTGTTATGATGCCTTCTTCTAGTGCAGCGGCTCCAACAAATGGCTTTATTATAGAACCCGGAGTATATGTACCTTGAACAGCTCTGTTAAGAAATGGTTTACCAGAGTCATTATTATAATTCACAATACTTTCTCTATTAGACCCATCTGTAAGTATGTTAGGGTCATACTCCGGATAACTCGTGATTGCTAGGACTTCACCAGTGGTAACATCCATAAGTACTCCAGCCCCACCTTTGAAGCCAGCTTTGGTGACTCCATCTTTAATAGCTTTGTATAGCTCTGTATTTATACTTTCGTCTATACTTAACTCTAGGATACCACCATTTTTCGGCAGTAATACAGACCCAGATGATAACACCTCACCAAGAGCATCTACCTCTATAAGTTTATTGCCATTTATGCCTGAGAGTAAAGTATTAAAACTGTATTCTACCCCACCGCCCGGTATAAAATCAGTGCGCCACCAATTACCGCTTTTATCTACCTCAGGGTAGCTTACGAAACCTAATAGGTGTGCTGAGCCAGGGATATGTGTATATTTTCGTAGGGAGTATGTCCCAAGTAGTTTATTACCGATGGTGTCTACTAACGCTTCTTCAGCAGGTTCGTTCCATGCTAGTTCTATACCTGTTCGATCCAATATTATACCTCGTTCGGCAAATATTATAGATTTTGCTAACCCATTATTTTCTGATAATTGCAAGTACTTCCCTCCATTTAATATTTGCAATGTAAATAATTGGTATATAAATAACAGTATTATGAATATAAAGATTATCCCCACAGAGTATACTTCTTTAGGGGACAGTGCTTGTATTAATTTACCTTCAGCAGCGTGCGTGTCGAAGCCTGGTAAATTGGAAGAGTCTAAGAATGCATCCTCTGGGTCTACTCCTGCAAAAAAGTCTCTATTCATGACTGTTAGTGTATCAGAATTTTAGCAACTTTCGTAACTGTAACAAAGTTACAGTTAAAAGTATTGTAACTATGGTAATGCTAAAACCATAAAGGTTATGAATACCCCGTTCGGCAACCAGCGAGGTATCTATCAGTAAGGCTAACAATATGGGTATGATAAAATTACCCCATATTGTTATTGTTAATATAGACAGCGCAGCTGCAAGTATCATGTAATTAGATAACACGGCTGCAAGGAGTAATCCAATACAGAAGCTATGTGCGTATGTTATGTTACTCATTGTCTATAGTTATAAAACGCAACTCTCTTATATTAACAGGCATGCGTATCAGTATAGTCTGTAGTGACTCCTCAGTGTTCCGTTGTATCTCTTCTACAGTACCCAATAACAGACCGCCAGCGGCAGGCATAGATACGGCTGTGCCTATTAATATTTTTTTGGTTCTTGAGAGTATAACCTTACCAGAACTATTTGAGTCACCAATAAAAGAGCCAGACGTGTCTCCTATAAGTACATCATGCACTTCATCGCTAGCTGTAAACAGTTTAATTAGTAGATGTGCTCCATTTTGCTCAATGACCTCACCTATGGCAAGGTTGCCAAAGCGTGCGAGGTGCCCAATGCTTGTATTATTTGTGTTAGCATTTTCTAATGATGCCAGAATCGTACCATAAGGCATTTCTTTATAGTCTATTATGCGAGCAGTACTGCTTGCAGTACTTGAAGTGCTTGCGTTAAGGCTCTTGCCTAATGGGTTGTTGAGTAGTGTACGTAGATGCTCGTTTTCTAATTTAAGTACGGAATTATAAATAAATATTACCTTTGCTTTTTGTAACTCTTCGCGCATAGATTGGTTCTCCTTTAAGAGTGAGGCCTTAGGTGTGAATGTAGTACCTATTTTACTCAAAATATCTTCGGTACTCTTGGTACTAGATACAGCATTGGCATATAAGGACTGAGTGATATTGCCTAGTCGTACAGTCTGAGAAAGTGCCCCTATTATCAGCAGCGTTATTATTGTAAATAAAGCCACCTGTGAGATACGTCTCTTTTTATTATGCTGTTGGTGATATTTGATTTTCATGTTCTTTAAGAGACTCTTTATATGCATCTATATCATCAAGTATGATGCCAGTACCACGAACTACAGCAGTAAGCGGATCATCTGCCACTATAACAGTCACGCCACCAAGCAGTTCAGATAACATTTCAGATAGACCTCGTATCAGCGCTCCTCCACCCACTAAGTATATGCCGCTTTGCATTATGTCAGAGACTATCTCTGGTGGAGTTGTCTCGAGTACTTCCTTCGTTATATCTACTAGCTGCGCAATGGAGTGGTGTATGGCCTCTCTTATGTCTTTATCAGTTACTAGTATTTCCCTGGGTAGTCCAGTGACTAGATCTCTGCCCCTCACAGATGACTCAAGACCTTCTCCCATATTAGTTACTGCACCAGCGGCTATTTTGGCATCTTCTGCTGACTTTTCTCCTATTAATATTTTAAATTCGTTGCGTATGTAAGTTATTATATCGTTATTTAATCTGTCACCAGCTATCTTTATATTCCTAGAGTTTACTATACCACTAAGCGATACTACACCTATGTCCGTGGTTCCTCCACCTATGTCTATAACCATTGAACCTGTAGGCTCATGTATAGGCAGTCCTATCCCTATTGCCGCCGCCATAGGCTCTTCGACTATGTGTACTGCCCGTGCGCCGGCATTCATCGCTGCATCGCGTACAGCACGTGTCTCTACTCCTGTGATGCCAGATGGTATACCAACTACAACCCTCGGCCCTAGTAATTTGAAGCCGTTTTGTGCCTTACTTATTAGGTAAGATAACATCTCTTCTGTGACCTCAAAATCAGATATAACACCGTCTATAAGCGGCTGAACAGCCCGTACATGGCCAGGTGTCCTGCCTAGCATCTCTTTGGCATCTCTTCCTACTGCTACTACTTGTCCGGTTTTTTTATTTATGGCTACCATTGAAGGTTCGTTTATTACAATACCTCTCCCTTTTACATATACTAGGGTATTAGCAGTTCCTAAATCTATACCGATATCATCCGAGAATAAGTTTTGTATTTTGTTTAAGATATTATCCATGGTTGTTAGGTATTATTTTGAGAACATGGCGAGCAATTTGTCAGTACTAATTATATGAGAGTCATCCTCATTCCTTTTTTTAACTTCTACGCCACCAGCCTCCAACGTGTTTGGAGATACTACTACTCTTAAAGGTATACCTATTAGGTCACTATCTGCAAATTTCTGTCCAGGGCGTATGTCTCTATCATCATATAGCACGTCTATGTTACTATCTGATAAATCTTTATACAGTTTGTCGGCATAAGTAATAGCATCCCCTATACCTATTAAGTGTATGCTATACGGCGCCACACTTTCTGGCCATATAATACCCTTGCTATCCGCAAACTTCTCTACTAGAACACCAACTAGGCGAGTTATGCCTATGCCATATGAGCCCATCCATACAGCTTCCTTTTCTCCATTTTTATTATTATAAAATAGACCGACTTCTTTTGCCTTGCTTCTACCGAAGTTAAATATGTTACCTACTTCAGCAGTAGAGACCTTTGCCAGTTCGTCTTTAGTTACACCAGCCTTTTTAAGTACATCATCATTGAGCACCTCTTCGTTTATAGCAACACCTTTCTCTTTGTTAAGGTAAATCATATCTTCCCCTGCCTCACATAAGGTTTGAAACTCGTGACTAAACTCTGTGAAGGCTCCGCCAGCTGCGTATGTTATGTAAGTATCATCACCTATACCTAGTCTTTTGAATACGTTCATATAAGCAACCTTAGATGCTTCATAAAAATCGTTGTGCTGTTGCTCTGTGTCTGCAAATGAGTACATGTCTTTCATTATAAATTCACGCCCTCTCATTATTCCACTTTTAGCTCTTAACTCATTGCGAAGTTTATTTTGAAATTGATATACAAATTTTGGTAGGTCTTTGTAGCTAGCAATATGATTTTTCATCATATTAGCTATAGGCTCCTCATGACTCCACGCAAAACCTATCTCCCCTCCGGATTTTAATTTAGATTTAAACCAAACGTCTACCACTGAGTCATCCCAACGCCCTGTACTCTGCCACAGTTCTTTTTTCTGCATACTAGTTGTTATGAACTCCTGTCCTCCTATTTTATCCATCTCCTCTCTAACTATGTCTTTAATTTTATCAACCACTCGAAGACCTAATGGTAGTAACATGTATGCCCCGGCCATCTCTTTGTGTATGTAGCCTGCTCGTATAAGTAGTTGGGCATTCTTAGCCTGCTCGTCAGACGGAGACTCCTTAAGTGTTTTAGTAAAAAGTTGTGACTGTCTCATGATTTTGTAATCTTATCAGATTACATCATGTTCAGCAAACACTTGCTTAAATAATTGCAGAGTTCTTTTGATTGCTTGCTTGTCTATTTCTGTATTATGAGCCTTTAATAATTTTTTGGCTGCTTGGTGTGCTTCCCAAGCCAGGTCTACTGAAGCAAATGTGCCCGCCCCTACGGCTTTTAATTGGTCTGACACAGAGTCTCCAGAGATGCCTTTTGAGGTTAACAGGTCTTTGAGTTTCTTATCTGATAATTCTATTTTTGTACGCCAATCTGTAGAGGCTTCTTGGTTGACCATTACTGGTTCTAGAAGAGTTATAGGGTCATTTTCTTCTGTTGGCTTTTTGGTTGTTGTGACTGGTTCTGTTATAGATGCGTTTCTATTACGCATTATCATCTTCTGAGCTTGATTATTCTGCCATACTCTTACTACTGAATATACAAACCATATAATTGCTAGTAAAAGTCCAAATACTATAATGCCGCCCAATGGCAGACCTCCGCCGTCTTGTATAATCGCGACCTGTTCTAACGGCCTCTCGGCTCTTGCGCCCTCCTGTGTATTTGGTACATCGGTACTTAATGTGTTAATCCTGTCCTGGTCAATTGCCTTGTCGCTTAGTACTATATCTAGTATTTGAGCATCTGTTAACCCTTGTATGGGTACTGGGCTTGTTGGGTTGGCTATATACGCAGAATCTAATTCAACACCTACCACAGGCACCCCGGTGTTTACATCATCTTGTGAATATATATGTCTATAGTACTCACCTGTTTTAGTGGCCGATTTCCCAGTTATATACCCTGCCGCATCTCGCACGTCATTTGCATACTGTGATGGTGTTGGCATGTATATTCTTATTTAGTACACTGCTGGCTACGTTTTCCGTATTTATATTTGTTTATAGCGCATTCTACCATTTTAAGTACTTCATTTGGCAATGCATGTGCTTTAACTATGTGCTCTACAGCACCAAGACCCTTGAAGCGTTCTTTTACGTCTGGACCATCTTGATTAGATAATACAAGTACAACAGAGTCACCCAGTAGGTTTTCCATGCGCGCCTGCTCTAGGAAGGCGAACCCGTCTTTACCTGGCATTATAAGGTCCGTAGCTATAGCGTCATAGTCGTTACCCTCTCGCAGCTTATCTAATGCTTCGTCTACAGAGTTAGCAACTATTAACTCGTGTCCCGCGTTGCTAAACTTAAGAGCATACATATCAGATATGAATGTGTCATCATCTACAAATAATAATTTAAACTTTTGTTTGGTTGTTTTTTCAGTCATGTTGATAATTATACATTATTTATATTGTCTGCGACAGGCTCCGATGGCTTTGCTACACTCTTGGGTGTGCCTTTTTCGGGTGCTTCCTCTGTAGACTCACCTAATAGCATGCCACCGAGTACATGAACCTCCTTAAATGGTATCTCTTTGTTAAAGGCCTTCATAATTGCATCTTGCTTCATTGTTATCATTCCTTGTCTCTGTACCACTGCTCGTAGTTTATCGTCGGTAGGTGTGTTAAGTATTGTTTGCTCTAGCTCTGGTGATGTCTCGTACATTTCAAATACAGCGACCCTACCTCGTGTGCCAGATGGGCAATTCTTGGCTCCTGTCTCTACCGACAGTACTTCCTTTGGAATCGTAGGCTTCAGTTCTTCTGGGACACCCTCGAACTCTTTGTTAAGCATGGCAAGCATACTATCGTCTATAGGTGTCGGTACGCCAGTGTCTGGACATATGCGTCTTACTAGTCGTTGGGCCATGCCTAGTACTAAGGTTGGTGCTATAAGGTATGGGTCAACACCCATGTCTATAAGTCTAGATACTATACCGGTTGCACTATTTGTATGGATTGTTGATAGTACGAGGTGTCCTGTCAGTGCAGCCTGGACAGCTAGCTTAGCTGTCTCAGCATCACGTATCTCACCTACCATTATTATGTCTGGGTCTTGACGTAGTGTAGTGCGTAGGCCTGTTGCAAAGTCGTATCCTATACTTGGTTGCATTTGTGATTGGTTTACACCTTCTATATAGTACTCTACAGGGTCTTCAAGAGAGAGTACGTTTTTAGTATCTGTGTCCACAGAGGAAAGCATTGAGTATAAGGTGGTTGATTTACCAGATCCTGTAGGACCAGAAATCAGTATTAGACCATAAGGTCTTTTTATTGCGCGTTGGACCATTTCTTTATACCTTTCAGATAAGCCAAGGTTGTCTATACTTATAAAGCCCTTGTTTCTATCAAGTATACGCATAACAACTTTTTCACCGTCATATGTTGGGAATGTAGAAACACGAAAATCCACCTTGCCCCCATCAATTATTGCAGAGAATCTGCCGTCTTGAGGTTTGCGTCTTTCATCAAGACGTAAGTTAGAGAGTACCTTTATACGAGCTACGATGCTGCGATGTGTCCTCCTTGGCAAGGTTATGCTTGTGTGTAAAATACCATCAACACGAAAACGAACCTTAACACCGGTCTCCCCTTTCTCTATGTGTACATCAGAAGCATTACCTTCAACTGCATAGCGTAATATTGTAGCAACTATTTTGATTATGGGGGCGTCTTCCCTTAGTTGGTCACTGCCACCATGTTCTTGTTTATCTATCTCTCCTTGTATGCTACCTTCTTCTGCAGAAAGCTGACTTTCAAATTCATCTAAAGCTACTCCAACTTCCCCAGTTATACCCTTATACATTGTGAGCACCTTATTAAAGCCAGTCTCAGTTATTTGAAAGACTTTGAAAGGTATACCAGATTTCCTGGTTATGAAGTTCAGTGCATCTAAGGATTCAATGTCTTGTGGGTCAAGCATACCAACCTCCAGCACACCATCTGTTAGTGATATTGGGACTATTTTATAATGTAAGGCAGAGTCTTCTGGTATGTATTCAAGGATTTCTTGTGGAATCACTGTGCTGCCAACGTCACGTATAGGCAAACCAGTATGAGTTGTCTCATCTTCATCTTTAAACATGTTACCTCAATAAGACTTGATCTGATAAATCTTCACCACCAGATATTGTTACACTAGTATCTTCTAGAGGTGCAAATGGGTCTTCTCTACCTACTGGTTCTGGTACTATGCTTCTGCTAAAGTCCTGAAGACTTAAGTATGCTGTGCTTTCAAATATTCTACCGTCAAGTCGTATGGTCTGCATGTCTGTGAGTAGCTTTAGTAGTTCACGGTCGTCTACGTTGTTTGCTGTACTAGCACTATTAGCAGATAGTAAATTATTGTTAGCGTCTGTGGAGGAAATGCTGTATATAATTATACCCGCAACAACTAACACAATAAGTGCAATTATTATTTTATTTTCTCTTAATATATTCATGAGATAAATTATTTTAACCAATAAGTTTTTATGCCAACATTGAATCTATATATAGCTGGTGTTGTACTTATTGTATCTGAGAGTGTACCTCGTCCAGACCGAGATGAAGGAGATATCTCTAGGCTTACCAGGTCCACTAAACGAAGGCTGTGCTCTAGGTCTTGCAAGAATAGTTTAAACTGCTCGTAGGTTGCGACTGCTGCAAACTCTAGTACTAGAGTTTGATATTGCTGAGAGGCTAATGCCGCAGAATTAAAGCCCACCACACTACCACCTTGTACGTCCGTTTTTTTGTCTATGTCTTTCTGTACCTTTACAGAACTTATACGTATACCTCTGGCCGAAGCCATGCCATCCATGTCTAAGACTAATCTTACATTATCAACGTCGTCTGGTAACAGTTTTTTAAGTTTTCCAAGATTTGAGCCAGCAAATAAATTGTATTGAGATAACAAAGAACGCTTTAATTCCTGTATCTCCCTTGCTTTATTTAGCGCCTTATCATACTGCACAGTATTGCTCTTAATCTCCTCAGCAGAGTCAAAAGTCGGCTTAACATATCCAAATATAATAAATATAGAGACTGCTATTAATACAAATGATATTATTATTTTTGTCATATTTATTATAATTAATTTTACTCAAAACTGCCAAAGTCCCCAAACTCTCCAGTTGGTTCAGGCGGTGAGACTGTGTTATTTTGCTGCATTTGCATCGTGTCACTACCTTGCTGATTTACGAAGTCTACTTGTTGTGGTTGATAATTTGATACAACAGAGGTGTAACGTATAGAAGCTAGGTTTACGTTACCTTCAACATTAAAAGATACACCGTCTTTTACTAGGTCAATGTCAGAGAATATAGAGTTTTGTATTAAGCTACTTTCCCCGAATCGGCTAGATTGTAATGCTACTGAGTTTACGCTACCTGTCTTACCCTTAAGCGAAAATATGGCAGTATCAGAATTTTCTTGCTCATAAGAAAATTCTGTAAACTGTACACCGGTTAGTGTGTCTTTCTCAAGAGCTTGTAAAAATACTGATGGAGCTGTGTGCTTCTCTAAGATACTTTCTGCGATTCGTATTCTGTTTGATAGTAGCATTAGCTCTTTTATGAGTTTTGGTTCAAATGCCCCACTGGCATTCTCTAACATTTCTTTTTTATTTGCAGCATCTTTAACTGCTAGGTTTTTATAAAGAAATATACCAGAGGCTAGTACCCCTGCTATAACTAAGGATACTATAGCGATAAGCATGATTACGTCTATGCCGCTACTTTTATACCTTGTGCGAGGTGCAGCACTGGTCTCTGTTACAGACTTTTTAGGTATAAATGACGATCTGATTTTTGATTCCATAATTATTTTATATCATTCATATTAATTGTTGCCATATAGTTGTCGTAAGGCTATGCCAGTTGCCACTGCAAATTCTGGGCCAACTTCTTTGAGTATGTCATCCAAGAAGGCTGGTGTCTGTATTTTATTGAACGGGTCGGCTATCTCTACTTCGTTGTCTATCTTACCTTGAGAATATTCTAGGAAGCCCTTCATGGCTGTGGTACCTCCAGAGAAGACTACTTTTGATATGTTCTTATTATACTTTTTACCGTAACTTAATAATACACGATTTACCTCAGCAAATATATGGTCTAGTGTTGATAACATAGCGTCTCTAACTAATGCTTGGCTTCCGTCTGCTAGTCTTACGGGACTCTCGGTAGAAAGCCCTCGCTCATGTTTTAACTTCTCTGCCTTTTGAAAGCTTATGTTTAGTGACCTTTGTATGTATAAGGTTAGTGCTTGAGACCCTTTTTTAATAAGGTGGGACATCCTTATTACCCCTTTTTCTATAACGTATACTTTTGTATTTGATGCTCCGATATCTACTACTACCACAGGCTTTATACTGTGCCCTAAAGAGGCTCTTGCGGTGCTGAATACCTCCAGCTCATAAAACTGAGTATCAAGCTGTGCATTAGCCATTACTGTTTGATAATCTGTTAATGTACTGTTGTGTATTGCTACCAAGAGCACCTCTAAAGTATCTTCGTTGTCCGTCTTTGGTTTACTTGTGTACACGCCTTTTATAGTATCGCCTCTCTCCTCTGACTTGTTTTTTGGTATGACAAACCAGTCCATTGTTACTTCAGACGTAGATACTGGTATGTATTTGCGTGCCTCTATGGGGACCATCTTGTTTAACTGGTCTTGAGACATGTTTGGCATCTCTATTATTGAGGTTAGGCTAGATGCAAATGGTATTGCTACAGCAGCATTTGTAGTTGTTACATTAGCCTCTTTAACAAGGTCAGTCATAGCCTCAGCGAGTTTATCGGGCTGTAGTTTTACCACTCTACCAGCTTCAGTATCTGAATATGGCCCAAGTGTAATTGCACCATATGTTTCTAATACAGCCTTACCCCCCTCTCTTTTAAGTTGTACGACCTTTATGCTAGCGGAGCCTATATCTACACCTAACACACTAGCGTTACTGGACATTACTTTACTTAGAGGCGAGTTATTTAGTGCATTTTTAATCGTGTCTATGATACTCATCATGGTAATATTAACACGACATGCTAAGAACTAAGTATGTTACTGTGTATAGCAATGCAAGAATATATAAGGATTTTATACAGATGGGTCTTGGAGATTATTTTTCCTAACAGTAGTTTAGATGCACTTTTATACAATATTCAAGGTGCTTTACCAAGCCACATAAGTACACATTATATAAAAATAGCTAATGTAGAGAAAGAGATAAAAGTAACATCATTAGCAGATTATGGGGATCACAACGTCTCTACTCTAATATGGGGACTTAAGTACTTAGGGGATGCTGAGGTTGTTGCAGTTTTGGCTGACGCACTATCTTCGTATCTAATAGAAGAAGTTGCAGAATTGTTGAGTGTATATCCAGGTAGAGAGGTTATCATAGTGCCAGTACCACTCTCAAAGCAGCGCAAGAAATATAGAGGTTTTAATCAGTTAGAGTTAGTGTTAGACAAGGTTAAGACAATCAATTCGGAGCTCAGTAAATTTATAAACTATAGTACATTGCAAAAGCACAAAGATACAAAACCACAGACACACTTAACCAAGAAAGAACGCCTTAAAAATATAAAGGGTGTTTTTAGTCTAAAAGATATAGAGGTACTTAAAGGTGTACATGTAATATTAATAGACGATGTACTAACAACTGGTGCAACAGTCACAGAGGTAAGCAGGTTAATGTTAAAGCAAGGTATTAGCGGTATAGAAATAGTTACAATCTCTCGACGATTATAATAGATAGTACCAAGACAGTGGTTGTATTATAGATTACCCACAACATTAACCTTTAAGGCGTTTAGTTGTTTTATTTGACTTAGGTTAGCTTTACCAGCCTTGAATATGACAGTGTGAGTACCTGGTGAATTGTATATATGAGTTTGTGTAATTTTAATAGGCTTACTTACGCAACCTGAGTCTTTATTAGAATTGTGTAATACTGGTATAGATCCATCTCCCCAGTCTAGTAGATAAGAGGTGCAGGTACTTCCATCTATTTCAAATGAAGCTGTCACAGCTAGTGGAGCAATTCCGCTTGTTGGATTTAGTGATAGTGAATATTTTTCTACAGCGACACCCTTAGGTGATGTGGTTGGTATGGTAGAGTCTGTTAAGCTTCCGCTTATTCCGGTGTACCTACCACCAAGACATCCACTCTGCATCGCTCTTAGTGTGCTTGGTCCAACTCTGCCGTATCCTGTAGTACTTGGCGAGCCATAGCTTACTATACCGTGGGCTGCCTGCCAGCGTTGTACACCTGCTTGAGTTGCAGGGCCGAAGTATCCAGTTACTAAGTTTGCTGCATACACACCCTCTTTTACCAAGAAGTCTTGTAGTGTGCTGACACTACCACCCTTGTCCCCCTTGCTCATTCGTAGGTTTGTCTGTAAGCACCTATTAGACAATATACTAGGAGTTAGTATAGAGTTAGGGTTACTAGTGCCAGGCAACACTGTGTTCGGGTTAGAGCCAAACTGTACAAGCTGTACCTTTATCGTGTCAGCAACGCGAGTGAGTCTTGCTATCTCTGTGCGCAATTGCTCTGCAGTCATACCTGTATAAGCCTCAGCGACTGGTGTGGTTGTATACAATATTGTAAATATAAATAAAGTTAGTATAGATGATTTCATACATTAAGTATCTCACAGAGTCAGACTCATGCAACTAAGTAATCAACACTACTTACTGCTACACTGCACCTTTTCTAAGTCT
>JAMONA010000014.1 GCA_027066795.1 Candidatus Kaiserbacteria bacterium | reverse complement strand
TGAGCGCCTAGCAAATGTAGCCGAAGAGGAGGACAAGATGATAGGCGAGGTGCTCGTCTCCTCAGGTGCGCTCTCTGACGGTGAGTTGCGCAAGAGTTATGCATATCTACTAGGTGTACCATTTATAGACTTAACTAAAAAGAAAGTAGACTACGAGATACTCTCTATAATCCCCGAGCCAATAGCCCGTACACACAATATAATAGCCTTTAAGAAGACTATGGACGATGACGGAATTGGTAAGGTAGGTGACCTAGAGGTGGCCATGCTAGACACTGATGACCTAAGGGCGGTCAACTTTATACGCAAGCAAACAGGCTTAAGGATTTTACCAAGGTTGACTAACGAGCAGTCTATAAAGAGTGCTCTTAAGCAATACCACAAGAGTCTTAAAGAGGACCTAGCAGGAGTGATAGACGAGGACGCCGCACGCCTAAGTATGGCTGGAGATGACGGTGACGGTAAGGATACCCTTGCAGAGACAGAGCAAATGGCCAACCAGGTGCCTGCGGTACGCATAGTAGACGCCTTGCTGCAGCACGCTATAGTACAAGGTGCTTCAGACATACACATAGAGCCACATGAGCTAGGCTTACTTATACGCTACCGTATAGACGGCATACTGCACGATGCTATGGAGCTGCCCAAGAGTGCTGGCGGTGCCATAGTGGCTCGTATAAAGGTGCTGGCAAACCTAAAACTTGACGAGAAGCGCCTGCCGCAAGATGGTCGCTTTAAGATGGAGAGCGCAGGAGAGAAGGTGGCACTACGTGTCTCTGTGTTACCTACTCACTATGGAGAGAAGGTGGTGATGCGATTGCTTAAAGAGGGGGCAGGAGGCTTCACTCTTGAGGGGCTAGGCTTTACTGGAGACTCCCTAGAGGCAGTGCATAAGGCTATGCGCAGCAAGACCGGCATTATACTTATTACTGGCCCTACTGGGTCGGGTAAGACTACTACGCTTTACTCTATTTTAGACTTACTCAACACTCCAGACGTAAACATCTCTACTATCGAAGACCCTATAGAGTACCAACTACCAAGAATAAACCAGACACAAGTGCATAGTGATATTGGGCTGACATTTGCAGGAGGGCTACGCTCACTTATGCGCCAAGACCCAGACATCATCATGGTCGGTGAGATACGAGACAAAGAGACGGCCAGCCTAGCTATTAATGCTGCCTTAACTGGGCACCTCGTACTCTCAACACTACATACCAACTCTGCCTCAGGTGCCATGGCGAGGCTTATGGACCTTGGCGTAGAGCCCTTCTTGTTAGTGTCTACGTTGCAAGTAGTCATAGGGCAACGTCTCGTGCGCTCACTATGTGGAGGAGGAGAGAAGTATACTCTCTCAAGAGATGAAGTAGAGGAGATAGACAAGCATATAGATATGAAGTCAGTACTCAAGAGTCTAAAGAAGGAGAACATAGTAAAAAAGAGCTCTACGTGGAAGAATATGCCATTTTACAGGGCCAAGCCTAGTAAAGATTGTGGCACCGGATACTCTGGGCGTAGGAGCATCTCAGAGGTCCTTACAATATCACCGACTATTAAAGAGCTCATGATAGCTGGAGTCTCTAATGACAAGATAGAGGAGCAAGCCCGCAAGGAGGGGATGTTTACAATGCTTGAGGATGGTATCAAAAAGGCAGCAGGCGGCACTACCAGCATAGAAGAGGTGCTAAGGGTTGTAAGCGAGTAGCTTTATGGAGTGGCTAGATAAATTGTCAGGTGTAGAGACAGAGCAAGAAGAGGACCACCGACTTATAAATGAGTTATTCGCAAACGTGCATAATGGTAATCTTAGAGAGATAGTTGAGATGGGGATGGAAGATGTAAGCACTGCTCTAAATGTACTTGCTAAGGTAGAGTTGCCAATATACGTTGCTAGGCACGAGGACTCAGTACTGATAAGTGACTTTCATAAATTAGGTCAAGATCTGTTCGATGTAGGAAAAAAAGAGGTTTCTGCAGGACTCTGGATGGATGTCTTCAGTTTTTTACGCACCGTAGGCTTTAGTGACGCATCTATTGTTAACACTTATACACACCGTCTTGCTCACCAGAGTATTAAGGTTAAAACAATGATAAACGATGCTGCACGGGCTCTAGAGCCGCCTATGCCACACATATTTACAGCAGGGTTTGACAAAGAGTATGAAATATCTGATATTGTCAGTTATGAGGTTATTGGAGATTGGGCAGTTAGCAATGACATAAGTGCCATAAAGACATTTGTAAAACATAATGATATAAATACGCTGATTGCCAGCTTGGAGTTTGTTATAAAGCATAAAGATAAGGTTTTTGCCACAGAGGGTTCATCAGATTTATTTAATAGCATGCATGCCTACATCAATTCACAAGACTTAAATAACCAAGACCAAGAACCAAAAAATCTTTGGCAGCAGCACCTGTTAGACTTTTTAGTAAGGGCTGAGATTGATAAAGGGGAGATAAGTAAGGCAATAGCATCTTATTATAAAAGAGAGGAGGAGTTGAGTAAGCACGTGTTTAACACTAAGGCCAATGAACTGGGTGTCCCCACGCCATTCCCAGAATATATATCCCACTAACTACTGGTAATGCAGCATAAGACGTTCCTATAAAGCATTGCTTTTAATTGAGTGGTGTAGTAATGTCTTGGCAGAGTAGTTATTTGATTAAATTTCAATATTTAAAATAGAGAGGAAGATTCATGGATTGGTTAATGAATTTAGTAATAGACTACAGGTGGCGTCGCCTGCAAAAGCAGGTTGCAGCTACCTGGGCAAAGGCAGATATATTCCTCGCCAGTGTGTCCAGAAAGGAGAAGAATTATCTGACTGTTTATGATGTTTACAACAATGTTGAAGACATCTTCAGTGGTAAATACCTTTACTGTGAGAGGTTCTTGTCACTCAATGGTAATTGTTTGGGGTGTCCGCTAGTCCCTGGTAATTATTGTAGTAACGACGATGATAAGTTTGCCAGCTATACACTTTTGGCAGATTTTCAAAAAGTTGTTAAGCCAGAATCTTTCGACATAAGGAGTGCGTCAGAACTGGCACATAAGATCTCCGTGAGAGTTAGTAGCTTTTCGAACCAGCGTAGCGTACCCAAGGCAGTTGTGTCCCAAAGTTAACAGTAAAACCCCGGTAGCTATTACAATAGCTGCCGGGGTTGTTTTTTGCTTGTGTTTTTATTGGTTATGCCTTAGGGTTACTGGCAGATTCTGTTCATTTATTGTTCTTTTACAAAATGTTCAGAATATTGAATTACATAAACTTAAATTTAAACAAATAACACAAATCATGAGGAGGAAAAATCATGAGCAAAATTATAGGCGAACTATTCAACAGAGTAAAATTTCACCCACGTATTAAGCTCATTGGTCAATACAAAAGTTTTGACCAAGGTCTTGAGGCGATTGAGGCGCTGACATTTTGGCGCTTTTATCGTAAGATCTTATGGGACTTGGATGGCTTGCACAATACAATGGGACATAATACATTGCGCATTAAATTTCTTGATACTGCAATCAAAAACAGTAGTGGCCTCATACAGTTTGTTGCCAAGTTGGAAAGGTTGCCTAGTAAGGTTATAAAAACCTTACTATGGAAGGAGAACATTGACTTTCAGTCTTTTGAATCTTTCCTGCGCCGACTTACTACTGAGCAGGTATCAGCAATTGAATCTGCATACCATGAGCTCTTTGAGCTTAAGCAAGTACCGTCTTGCATGCTTGCTGGTCGCAGAAAGTGGCTACACCATAGCTTAACTGTCGAACAGCTATTGGAAGAACCTCTATACTCAAAATCTCGTTATACGAGCAAGAGTGCTTGGGTACGCAACTTGGCTTCGCTAGACTTTGGCTTTGGTAAGTATATCAATGGGTCGGATGATGACGCTGTAGTGCAAGATACTTCACGCAAGTTCCTGTCAATAAAGAATCATATTAACGACTTTACAGTCAACAAGCATGACGGAATCTACTGGTGGTTATATCGCACGCTGCGGTCTAACTATCTATGGAATCGTTACGGAGAAGTTCAGTTGAGTCAGCATATATGCCCGGGTTTTTGGTTTACCATTATATCTTGGGTATTTGTTGTCTTGATTTCGCCTGTGCTAGTTACCTTAGCTGGTATCAAGTTTGCCCTATTGTGGCTAGTCGACAAGTCTTGGCTACTTGAAAAAGCTGCGGAGTCTATTGGTCTACTATTTGGGCGATGGCAGGCAAGGCAAGCGAATAACCAATCTTATTGGAAGAGGGTACTGCAATCAGTTTTGACGACTGTGATTACTGTGCTTGTTGCAAGTATCTCTATCTTGCTTGCAAAAATAACTAACACAAGTAATCTATTTGTAATTGCACCAACAATCCTCACATTTTTGGCTGTAAATAAGCTTTTTGAGTACAGTAATGATCCGTATGATTGGAAGGAGAATCCATTACCATTTTGGACTATCCTAGTGCCTGCAACAGTGCTGTGGATACCTATTGAGCATTATGAGCAGATTGCGAAATTTGCCGTTAATGCTTGGTTTGTACTCGGTACCATTATTATGGCTATAATCAGATGGGGTGTTGAATATAAGTATAACATAGGGCTACTTTCGGTGCTTGTTGTGGTTGCCTACTTATTGATACACTTTGCCAATAAATATGGCGATGATATTGACTATAAGCTCTCTAATAATAAAGAGTTTGCTGCAATCACAAAAAAGTATGAGCATGGCAACATAATGGGGTGGGGACTCCTACTCTCTGGTGTTGTGGGTATGCTTATGTACCTATACAAGCACAGTAACAACCAATCTGCGCAGTATACGGCGCCAGATAACTCATTTGGGTACTTGCCACTCACTGTGCTTAGCTTAATAGTACTTGCTTCGATAGGGTTACTCTTGTGGCTTAGGAGTGTGGAGCCTAAGCGTGTTCGCATGGAGGAGGTGTTTAAGAGCGAGGTGAAAAACCATACATCAGATACAGGTAAACAAACTTTCTTCTTGGGATTCATTTACAATACTTGGATGCTTAAGCAAGAAGATCGCTTGTCGAAGATAGAAAGCCTTTGGGTAGTTTTTGAGTCTGTACTTCACCAGACAGGTTACTTACGTTACTATGAGTATGCCAGTGCTGGTAAAGGTGTTTTCGAAGTGTTGTCGAGCTATGATGACTGCGAGTGGACACCGTGGTTCGTTAAAAGCTTGCTCAATGGTGAGAACTATGCTTCTGCGCTGACCCGCTATGAAAATAGCATACAGCTTAAGCTAGAGACGGAGCATAGAGACAATAAGCTTAGCAAGCTTATTGATAGTAAACTCTCTGACTTTAAAGCATGGGTATCGACCTTCCTTAAGCCAACGATCGATTTTACCGTGTTGGTAAAAGAGAATGTAGTAAAGCCTTTAGTGTATGGTCTTATTTGGCCATTTGTCACGCTGTGGGCTATAACTCGCAGCATATTCTTGCGTCTTAAGAAGATTGTTACGGATCTTTACGGTATATGGGTAGCCTTTAACGAGGTTTGTCCACATGTCGCTGAAGAGAAAGACTTACAATAATAAAAAACCTGAACATTTTAACATCAAAAACCCTCGAGCCGGTATACGTCTCGGGGGTTTTATTATGCGCCATAGGAGCAAACAAAAAAGCGGAGATTGTATATACAATCTCCGCTTTATCAATAACTAAGAAAGTAAAGACATTTTCACCAATCGCACTCATCATATATCTACATTGTGTGACAGTGACGGGTGTACATGTTTCTAGTATAATAAGGTAATATGAAAGAAAAATAGTAAAAAGTGATGCGACACACACAAAGTGTAGGTCATTAGAAGATGGTTATTATTATGATAACCTTAATGATGGCTCGGCTCAAACACTTGAGATGTTTATAGATAACCACAATCTTGCAGATGAATTGATAAAGATAAAAGACGAAGTTATACCTGGTGAGTTTAACCTACTGGTTGTAGGTTCTGGCGCTAAAGACAATGTATTTGGCATCGCTAGTTTCTTAAAAGAGAGCGGTATGGACGCCGTTGGAAATAAAGCGATAGTAGTGGATATAAATGAGAGCCCATTGATACGTCAGCGCATGAGCGCTATAAATGCAGATTGGGACAGAAAGATGAAGACGAGCCTACACTTCGCATCTATGGATGCACGTCAGATAGCGCTTGCTGACAAGTCAGTAGACGCAATGATTTATGATAACACAATAGCCTTCTGCCAGGATGGTGATTGTATTAAAAAAAGTTTTATGGAGATAGGAAGGCTGTTAAAACAACAGGGTGTGGTTTTTATAAAAATTCCATATATAGATAGTACAGAGAGTGGAATTAATAATGTAAAGGAATTTCTAGGAGTCGTAGCATCTAAAAATATGTTGCACAGTTTTATTAAAGACTCCGGTCTTTCTATTAGGGTTATTGGGGAAGAAAATGAGAGCATTAAAGGGTCAAAAGGAGAGAATATAATACATATGACAGCTGTACTTACTAAAAAGTAAGCCTATGCTGCAAGCTATTATATTCACTTACTACTGCATAAGAATAGGGTTACACCGTGAGAGTACGGTATACTTCTTTATATATGAATGACTCTGGCACAAGTGGTGGTAAAGTTACACACCTTACCAAATTTAAATACACTGCAGTACGTGATGGTGTGGAGTACACAGGCTTGCTAGAGGCACGAGACCGCTTCGCAGTGTACACCAGGGTACGAGCAGAGGGTGGAGAGATAGTAAGTGTAGAGAAAGTTGGTGGCCTCACTCTCGGTGTACTTAAGAATATTAATGCCAGATTTTCTACAGTAAAAGAAGTAGACAAAATACTATTTGCCCGGAACCTGTCGGCCATGCTTAAGGCCGGGCTCTCTATCACTAGGGCACTCTCAGTGGCACACAGACAGACAGGTAGCCCCAAGCTTAAGATGGTGCTGCAGCAGCTTACATCAAGAGTACGTAAGGGTGACCCGCTAAGCGCCGCCTTAGCAGACCACCCACGAGTCTTTTCTAAGTTGTTTATAGCTATGGTGCACGCAGGCGAGGAGGGCGGTAATATGGCAGAGTCTCTCTCATCTGTTTCAGTACAGATGGACAAGAGTTATAAGTTAAAAAAGAGGATAAAGGGTGCGATGATATATCCAGGTATCGTTATGTTTGCAATGGTGCTTATAGGTTACATGATGATGACCCAAGTAGTGCCGACACTTAAAAAGACGTTTGACGAGGTGGGTGTAGACTTGCCATCTACCACCAAGGCTATTATCTCACTAAGTGATTTCTTGGTGGAGAATACCATTCTTAGTGTGGTAATCTTTATAGGCTTCATTGGTATTTTTATGTACGCATTACGTACAAGGTTGGGCAAGAGAGCATTCGACGCCTTTATACTGAGAGTGCCAGCAATAGGCACAATAGCTAAAGAGTTAAACTCTGCACGATTTGCTCGGACACTTAGCTCGTTACTAGGTTCTGGTGTAGACATTGTCACAGCACTTGGTATCACCGCAAGAGTGGTCCAAAATACTTATCACAGAGAAATCATATTACTTGCAGCAGACGTTGTACAGCAAGGAGAGCCTATGAGTGCTGTGTTTGGCAGGAGAGAGGACTTGTACCCGCCGTTTGTCTCTGAGATGCTAGCCGTAGGAGAGGAGACAGGTAAGGTTAGTGATATGCTAAAGCAAGTGGCCACCTTTTATGAAGACGAAGTAGACCAAAAAACCAAGGACATGAGCACTATTATAGAGCCCTTCCTCATGCTCTTTATAGGTGGTGGTGTCGGCTTCTTCGCCATGGCTATGATAAGTCCAATATATTCACTGAGTGATAGTATATAATAGTAGTTGCAATTAGCTGAATATATAGTATATTTGCGGCCACATATGGCAACAATAAGTCAATTAGTAAAAAAGAGTAGAGGTAAAGCCCGTAAGGGTAGTAACACCGTAGCCTTACGCCGTGGCTTTAACAGTTTACAAAACCGACCTACCTCTTATGCGGCACCGTTTAAGCGTGGTGTATGTACTAAGGTGACAACTAAGACTCCGCGTAAGCCTAACTCTGCTATACGTAAGATTGCACGTGTGCGTCTTACTAACGGTATGGAGATAACAGCATACATCCCAGGAGAGGGGCACAACTTGCAAGAGCACTCAATGGTACTTGTGCGCGGTGGCCGTGTTAAGGACATCGGAGTCAACTACACAATAGTGCGAGGTAAGCTAGACGCTGAGGGTGTACAAGGGCGTAACCAAGGTCGCTCTAAGTATGGTGCTCGCAAGCCCAAGTAATTTATAAAGGTGAATAACAATACCGTGCATTGTGCGCGGGAGTAATCTAAAACAATATGAGACGACCATTAAAAAACAAGAAGACATTAGCACCAGACGGTGTATACGGTAATATTAATGTAGCCAAGTTTATCAACTACATAATGCTAGACGGCAAGAAGAACGTTGCACGCAAGGTTGTGTACGATGCCTTTGAGATCATGAAGGGTGAGGATGGCAAGGCTGACCCTGTAGAGCTATTTGAGACTGCTATACAAAACGTAGGTCCATCTATGGAGGTGCGCAGTAGGCGTGTAGGAGGAGCCAACTACCAGGTGCCTGTAGAGGTACGCAAGGAGCGCCGCCTGTCACTAGCATTGCGTTGGATAATAGCAGCAGCTAAGAGCAAGAAAGGTAGTGCTATGAGTAAGCGCCTAGCCGAGGAGCTGCTAGCAGCAGCTAAGGGTGAGGGTGATGCAGTCTTTAAGAAAGAGAACACACACAAGATGGCAGAGTCTAATAAGGCCTTTGCACACTTCGCTTGGTAAAAATTAGTCTGGGAGACTAATTTCTCTTAGATACTTGTTCCATTTTATGTCGTGGATTAACCACATTCATTAGTTGGCAGATACTAATCTCTCATAAATACAATCAGCACTACACCCCGCACGCTGCGGGGTGTTTTTCTTTACCTAACGTTCTTAATTGACTTAACTAAACATATGTTGTATAGTATTTCCAGATTATAAAGATAACTCAGAGAAAAGGAGGCCCAAATGTGGGAGTTTATTAAGTGGTCATGGCCAATCCTGGGCCTGATTGCTGCGGTTATCAATTTGTTTGATACCGCGGAAGATGCAGACGTGAATGGTACGTCATTCATGACTGAAACAGGATTCAAAAAGTATCGCATACCTTTGGCGATACTTTCATTCGTTGGCCTGGTCATAGGTGGCTGGTATTCTGCACGCCTCGTATGGGTGGAGGTGCTCAGCAACAGGAGTGCTCGCGCTAGTACTCCCACTGTACCTGGCCTAGAAGATGAGCCAACGGCGCAATATGGAGGCGACCACTCTACCATCTTTGTAAATAGGGACGGTGAGGTTGTGGAGCAACCCTACTATGGCCTGCCTCCAGATGACCAATAGCACAAACATAACCCCGCAAACAGCATGCTGTTTGCGGGGTTAATTTTTGCCTTTGTATCATTGCGCCTAGCATGCCTATGGTGTATAGTTGGCGGCATAATTTAACAATCACCTCGACAAGCTCGTGGTAAATAACAAACATTATTATGGCAAGGACTTTCCCACTAGAAAAACTTCGTAACTTCGGTATTGTAGCGCACGTAGACGCAGGTAAGACGACTACCAGTGAGCGCATACTCTACTACACTGGCGAGAGCCACAAGATAGGAGAGGTACATGACGGAGAGGCCGTAACAGACTGGATGGAGCAAGAGAGAGAGCGCGGTATCACTATTACAGCAGCTGCTATATCTTGTGACTACCAGCCTACATATACCGAGGATGCTGACAAGAAGGTGACCTTTAACATCATTGATACTCCAGGACACATCGACTTTACGGCAGAGGTTAAGCGCTCTATGTATGTGCTTGATGGTGCCATAGTAGTGTTTGACGCTGCTGCTGGTGTAGAGCCACAGACAGAGACAAACTGGCGCTATGCCGACGAGGCAGGTGTGCCACGTATATGTTTCTTAAATAAGATGGATAAGCTAGGTGCTGACTTTGAGACGGCATATGCCAGTATACAAGAGAAGTTGAGTGACAAGGCGGTACGCTTACAGATACCTATGGGTCACGAAGAGGACCACCTAGGAGCAATAGACTTGCTAAAGATGAAGGCCTATACATATGAAGGGGAGATGGGAGAGAAGGTTATAGAGGGTGACATCCCAGAGCAGTACATGGCAGACGCAGAGAAGTACAGGGGTGAGTTAATAGAAAAGATAGTAGAGAACAATGAGGAGATGATGGACAAGTACCTGGGCGGCGAGGAGCTAAGCTACGAGGTGCTACAAGCAGAGATGCGTAAGGCAGTTATCGCTACAGACATCTTCCCTGTTATGTGTGGTAGCGCATTTAAGAACAAAGGTGTACAGAAGATACTTGACGCTGTAGTAGACTATCTACCAGCACCTACAGACCTACCACCAGTAAAGGGTATTAACCCAGATAATGACGAGGAGGTAGAGCGCAAGCCAAGTGATGAAGAACCGCTTAGTGCATTAGCCTTTAAGCTGCAGACAGACCCCTTCGTAGGGCAGTTGACCTTTATACGCGTGTACTCCGGAGTACTTAAGAGTGGAGAGACATACTTAAACACAGGTACAGGAAAAAAGGAGCGTATAGGTCGTATCGTAAGGCTTATGGCCGACAAGCGAGAGGAGATAAGTGAGGTATATACAGGAGAGATAGCAGCCGTAGTAGGCGCTAAAGACTTAAAGATGAGTCACACACTCTGCCCAGCAGACGCACCAATAGTGCTAGAGGAGATGACATTCCCCGAGCCTGTTATTAGTGCTCGTGTAGAGCCTAAGACCAAGGCCGACCAAGAGAAGATGGGGCTAGCTCTTAACAAGCTTTCAGACGAGGACCCAACCTTTAAGGTGCACACAGACGAAGAGACAAACGAGACGGTTATCTCAGGTATGGGAGAGCTACACCTAGACATCTTAGTAGACAGGATGAAGCGTGAGTTTGGTGTAGAGGCAGACCTAGGTCGCCCACAGGTCGCATACCGTGAGACTATACAAGGTACAGCCGACGTAGATAATAAATACATAAAGCAAACAGGAGGTAGAGGACAATACGGACACGTTAAGATACGTATAGCACCACTACAGCCAGAGCCAGAGGTGGTAGAGGGCGAGAAAGTGAAGAAGAAGGCAAACAACATTGAGCGCGAGGACCACTTCGAGTTTATTAACAACATTAAGGGTGGAGTTATCCCTAGTGAGTACATGGGTGCTATTAAGAAGGGTCTTAAAGAGGCCATGAGCCGCGGAGTACTAGCTGGCTACGCTATGGAGGACATTAGTGTAGACCTTTACGATGGGTCTTTCCACGATGTAGACTCTAGTGAGATAGCGTTTAAGATTGCTGCGAGCCAAGCGCTTAAGCAAGCTGCACAGCAGGCCAACCCAGCTATACTAGAGCCTATTATGAAGGTAGAGGTGACTACTCCAGAGCAATTTATGGGAGACGTAACAGGTAACCTTAATGCCAAGCGTGGTGTAGTAGAGAGTATGGATGACCGCGGTAATGCCAAGGTTATCACTGCCAAGGTGCCGCTTAGCGAGATGTTTGGCTACACTACTGCACTTAGGAGTATGACAGAGGGTAGGGCCAACGCCACTATGGAGTTTAGCAACTACGCTGTAGTGCCAAAGAATGTGGCCGACGAGATTATCTCTCAGAGAGGGTAACTAGCTACACAAAACTATATGAAAAAGCGAGCCTGTCGGCTCGCTTTTTTTGACATACGATAGTTGACATTATAGATAATAAGTTGCTCTGTGGATAAAGAGGTTGCGTGCCCGGTAATATTTAACTATACTCATTAGTGAGGCACCTTTACAGTTGAATATTATTTTAGTTAAAGGGTCTCTTTTTGAAAACAAAAAGTAAAATTAAGGAAGAACGATATGAAATATTCTGGTAAAAAAACGTTTAAAGCAATTGGTTTGCAAATCACTGGTGCAGCAGATATCGCCGGCGTCGATGACAGTTCTCGCGGCCACAAATCTTCACATCTTGACGGCCAAGTAAACGGTTCGTAAAAGCCCACGGTCAATTAGACTGTTGCTGACGGTCTATTACTTTAACTAAACCCGTACATTTCCTCGCAGAGGAATAGTTGCGGATTCAGCTGAAAACACTGCATGTTTCTTATTCTTAAGGACATGCGGTTTTTCTATGAGTACTGATATTTACTTGCGTATAGGTACATATAACTATATGCTTGCTAATGTTAGTTCTTTTAGTTACAAAACAAGAAAGGGGTGGTAACATGACAAAAATATTGACTTTCTTACTAACGTCCATTGTAAGTGGCTTCGTTATTGGTGTGGTGTTTGTTAGTATTTGGCCTATTATGGACGAAATTAAAACCATTGGGGAGATGCGGTGGCAGCACAAGCCTGCAACTCAAGCTTCGTCGGTGATTAAGACCAGACAGGCCTGTCGCCTGAGTGTCTATGCAGGCTCTTACCACTGTGTGGTGAGAGCTGCCAAAAGTGACCGCGTGAAGGCACACTCTTGAGTCTTGAAAAGCACAAAAAACGGCGAGGAACTTCAATTGAGGTCCTCGCCGTTTTATAATGTAAGTTCATTATTAATAAGGAGTTGTTTAAGAAAAAGTGTCTACTAGAGTATGTTACCAACGTCAGGGTATAATAGTTGCAATCTGTGAGTCTATGTGTATAATACCCAGCACTTTATGAGTATTAAATTAAGTAACTAACCGGTGGCCTAGTCGCGCATTTAATTATGCTCAACTCGGTCGCTCAGAGAGCGACTTTTTAAATTTTAATACGGATAAAGTACAATTGTTCGTTGACAATTAAATACAATATAAGAAGATTGATTACTTCTTTATTATCAGCAATTTATTGCTGGTGGTGAGGAGTAATCAAATCGACAAAACAAAACAGGTTGTGTGTCTTTATAGTTTTGCTACATTTTTGTAGCAGGTCTTTTCGTTTAAGACACACAATGTATTTACGGTTCACAGTTTCATTACTGTGAGCCACACCAATTCACAATTACTTGAGGAAGCGATTGTGAATGGCAAAATAAATTGAATTCTAACAATTTGGTTAAGTATTAAATTACTAAAAGAGAGTATTTATAACATTTCTACTTTCTTGACTAAAATAAAATGAAACTAGTGGTTAACAGAGCTCCGCATGGATGCTCTGATAAGGGTGTATGGAGGATGCCTTGACTGAAAAAGGCGATGAAAGACGTGGTCTGGCTGCGATAAGCTTCGGGTAGGTGCCAAACAACCTATGATCCGAAGATCTCTGAATGGGGGAACCCCACGAGGCAAACCCTCGTGATCTTGTACTTGATACAAGAGGCGTACCTAGGGAAGTGAAACATCTCAGTACCTAGAGGAATAGAAACCAAATAGTATTCCGTGAGTAGCGGCGAGCGAAACCGGAGAAGCCCAAACCCGTTATTTATAATGGGTGTTGTAGGACTTTATCGTCACTTTTTAAGTGAGAGGAGTTACAAAGTTAATTGATAGTAAAACTAGCTGGGAAGCTAGACCCTAGAGGGTAATAGTCCCGTATACGAAATCAATTAGCCTCCTTTGATATTGTTCCTGAGTAGCTCGAGACATGAATAGCTCGAGTGAATCTACCGGTACTAACCGGTAAGGCTAAATACTTTTTCAGATCGATAGTGAACAAGTACCGTGAGGGAAAGGTGAAAAGAACCCCGATAAGGGGAGTGAAATAGAACTGAAACCATACATCTACAAGGAGTCGGAGAGGTCTTGCACCTCGACGGCGTGCCTATTGAAGAATGAGCCAACGAGTTATTGTGATTTCTTGTCTAAGCGGTTTTCCCGCGGAGGCACAGCGAAAGCGAGTATTAATAGTGCGACATAATAAGATATTACAATAGACCCGAAACCAAGTGAGCTTACCATGAGCAGGGTGAACCTTTGTGAGAACAAAGGGGAGGCCCGAACCGTCGCGCCGTGCAACACGCTCGGATGACTTGTGGTAAGGGGTGAAAAGCCAATCGAACTTGGTAATAGCTGGTTCTCTCCGAAACAGCTTTAGGGTTGGCGTCACGTGTTCCCATTGGGGGTAGAGCACTGGATGAAAAGAATAGGGAGAAATCTCGTCTTTTCTATCAAACTCCGAATACCAATGATTAAGAACGTGGCAGTTAGAGTCAGGGGGCGAAGCTCCTGTGCTCGAAAGGGAAACAGCCCAGATCGCAGTTTAAGGTCCCTAAATTTATACTAAGTGCACTTAAGGAGGTGAAGTTTCATTGACAGTGAGGAGGTTGGCTTAGAAGCAGCCACCCTTTAAAGATAGCGTAACAGCTCACTCACTCAGAGACTTTGCGCCGCAGATTATCGGGGCTAAGTATAATACCGAAAACGCGGGCTTGTGAGT
>JAMONA010000013.1 GCA_027066795.1 Candidatus Kaiserbacteria bacterium | reverse complement strand
TTATGTACATACTCAACTCTAAGAGTGAGGCGTTAAACTTAGATAATCAGGATGATGGTAGGTTTGCTGAACTTAAAGACTTTTTAGATTCTGCAGGAGCAAGTTATGTCCACGTGGATGCTGGTGTAGAAGCAGAGCTTTCAGATGTATCAGAGGAAGACAAGCAAGACTTTAGGCGAGAGTTTGGGGTGCTTGAGAGCGGGCTAGATGCTCTTATACGTAAGGGGTATGAGCTGTTAGACCTAATAAGCTTCTTTACAGTAGGAGAGAAGGAAACACGAGCCTGGACAATAAGGAGAGGTAGCACTGCACCAGAGGCAGGTGCAGCCATACATAATGACTTTAAGGATAAATTTATACGTGCACAGGTGATAGGCACCGATGAACTACTTAGGGCAGGTTCTAAAGCGACCGCTAAAGAGCAGGGTACTGTGCGTACAGAGGGTAAGGACTATGTAGTGCAAGATGGAGACGTAATGGAGTTCTTGCATTCATAGTAGATTAGTGGTATAAATTTTGAGCACACATCTTGTGTTGTATGTATTTTGTGAGGCTTTTGCAGGACTCAAACTTGCCAATTTGCATAATAAAGAACAAGAGAGTGTCAGTGTGGCCGTTCTATACTTGGATGTGGGATCATGCTGGAGGGGTAAAGCTAGGTAGCTTGGTTGTATAATTGTTATTGTTGATAACAACAACCTCAAGCGATAATCCTACTTTGCCCCTCTATTTTATATCTTTAAATAACTGCAGTTGCGGTTATTTTTTTTGCATGTAGTATCTAGTATTATGATAATAGACGGTAGACAAATAGCTAAAGACATACAATCTGAATTAATTGACAATGCAGCGGGGTTAAGCTTGCATATATTTATAGTGGGAGAAGACCCAGTGATAGAGAGTTTTGTAAAGTATAAAAAGATTTTTGCAGAGAAAATTAACGTACAGTTTGTGGAACATAGATTTAGTGATGATATTACAGAGGCTGAGCTAATACACATTATAAGGGGTGTAATTAGTGAGGCTGATGGAATAGTAGTGCAGCTACCGTTACCACTACACATGGATACACAGAGGGTGCTAGACAGTGTGCCCAGTAACTTAGATGTAGACGGCTTGGCTACGAGTAGTGCCTACCTTACTCCGGTGGCAGGGGCTATTAAAGAGATTATAAACCTAGAAAAGATAATTGTAAGTGGTAAGAAGGTCCTGGTAGTTGGTGAGGGCAAGCTAGTAGGTAAGCCTGTGGCCAAGTTATTGGCAGAGATGGAGGCAGAAGTAACCTCCATAGATAACAGTGTTAGTAAGGAGGAGCTGATAGAACTATGTAGAAACAGTGACATTATAGTAAGTGGTGCAGGAGTACCAAATTTAATAACTAAAGATATGCTGAAAGAGGGTGTGGTACTACTAGACGCTGGTACAAGCACACAAGCTGGCAACTTAGTGGGGGATATTGCCATGGAGTGCGAAGAGTTGGCAAGCATATTTTCTAGGACTCCAGGAGGTATAGGCCCAATGACGGTTGCTATTTTATTTAAAAATCTCGTTACCGGTACGGTAACGAGATAGTTTGTGCTCGGAGGCAGACTCGAACTGCCGACACCTTGAGCTTCAATCAAGTGCTCTAACCAACTGAGCTACCCGAGCATATTACAGTGGTTGCGTTATATTATCACAAATATTTATTTTGTCATTAGTGACTTTTTACTTTTATCTTTGCTTGACGTTCTTTATTAATTTTAGGTAGTCTTATTGTTAGTACACCGTGCTTTTCTTGTGCATCGGCCTCATCTACCTCTACTTCTGCGGGTAGCATGATGGTCCTTGTAAATGAGCCCCAAGATAACTCGCGGTAAAAGTAATCATCTTCAGTAACCTCTTTAACGTCCTCTTTAGAACCTGTAATCGTTATCATGTCTCTAGTTAAAGATATGTCGATATTATGTGGCTGCACGCCTGCTATCATAGTACGTAGAACTATTTCATCTGGAGTTTGGTACACGTCTACGGTTAGTTCATTTGTAACAATTTCTTCCTCTTGTATGTCAACGCCGTCGTTAGAGTCCTTTAAAGATATGTGTTGACCCATAGTCACCATACCGTCGTCTGTATTATTAGGATTGTGCAGTATATCATCGTGTTCGTTGAAAGAGTCATCGTATTCATCGATATAAACACTGTCGCTGAGTTTTTTTAAAAATTTAGGTTTCCACATAATTATAGATTTTATATTATTAATTTTTATTTGAAGGTAATATTCGCATTTGCTTTATCTTCTCGAAAAACAATAGGAGTACAACTATGCCTAGCCATACTAATGCGAATATTTTTATTATACCATTGCCATCACTGTTAAGTATAAACAAGTTAAAGGCAGCATGCAAAACTATGGCAAGGATAACTCCTATTATAGTATATGTGACACGGGTAGAGTAGTCTTTATAAAATGAAAGAGCTAAGCTTACACCTATAATAGACGATGATAGTAAGTGTAGTAACGTAGCACCGAAGAAGCGAAAGTTGCCAGTTATGACAGTGTTTACTATGCCGTCATTCATTATCGGGTTTATCAAGAAGAGGGAATTCTCTACAGCAGAGAAGCCTAATGCTATGGTGAGCATGTATATTAGTACGTCTATAGGCTCATTTACGGCCTTACGCCATAATATTAAAGAAAGAGCTGCGAGATACTTTAATACCTCTTCGATACCGGCCCAGGCTACTATGACCTCGGCACCTATGTTACTACCTAGTAATGTACGAGTGAGATGCTGTAGGGGTATAGCTATGGCTACCGTCATGCCACCAGCTAAAAATGCTAGTAGTAATAGCCTCTTAGGCTCAGGGTGTAACCTGTCTTCACGAGTCCAGAACCATAGCCATAAGCAAGTAGGCAAGACACCACCCATTAAAGCAAGCAGTATGTGAGTGATTTCCATAGAGTTATTCTACCACGGGCCACTGGGCCACCATAAGCATATCGGACTCTTTATGTGGAAGACTTTGCCATATTTCTTCAGTTATAAATGGCATAAATGGATGTAACATCTTAAGGGTAGTGACAAGTATGGTATACAGAGTATATTGGCGGGATAATTTTGCCTCAGAATCGTCCACCTTAAGGATGTCTTTACTGGCTTCTAGTATGTTATCGGCGAGCTCATGCCATATGTAGTGATATGCCTTGTCTGCGGCTAGATCTAGTCTATAGCGTTCTATATGGTCTGCTATAAAGTCTGCCGTCTCTTGTAGTTCGCTTAGTAGCTTTACATCTGTGTCTGTGAGGGTCGGCTTGGTGTTTATATCTATATCATCGGTTTCTGTAAGTATAAACCGTGTTATGTTCCATATCTTGTTGGCAAACTTCTTGTAAGCCCGTACTTTGTCTTGAGACAGAGGCATGTCTGCACCAGGTGCATTAGAGACTACAAATGACATACGTGTGGCATCTGTACCAAACTCCTCGGCAAGTTCAATAGGAGACAGTGTATTGCCTTTACTTTTACTCATTTTTTTACCTTTGGCATCTAGTACCATGCCATGGAAGTAGACTGTCTTAAATGGCACCTTGCCCGTTAGGTAAGTACCAAACATTATCATCCTTGGTACCCACTTGAATACTAGGTCTGCACCAGTCTCCATGACTGTTGTAGGGTAGTATTCCATGTCTTTACTGTCTGGGTACCCTAAAGTCATAAGTGGCCACTGCCCACTAGAGAACCAAGTGTCAAACGTATCTACATCTTGCTCCCATCCTTCTCCGTCAGGTTTGTTCTTAGATATTATTACTTCTTCGTCTTTAGTTCCTTTATTTTTAAACCATGCTGGTATTTGTATACCCCAAACTATCTGTCTAGAGATGTTCCAGTCTATAGTATTGTTCATCCAGTGCCTTAGCATGTTCTCATGTTTACTAGTCAATATCTTAACTTTTCCGTTATCTAGTGCAGATAGCACTTTTTTGGCAAGTGGCTCCATCTTTATAAACCATTGGTCTTTGATTTGTGGCTCTACTACAACTCCAGTACGCTCACATATACGAACGGCATGCTCATAATCCTTGTCAACTTTTACTAATAGACCCTTGTCGTCTAGCTTCTTTACTATGTCTTCACGAGCCATGTGTATCTTTTTCCCTGCAAATTCGTCAGCTATATCCATTAATTTACCATCCCAGTCTATTATCTGTTCATAATCTAGGTTGTGTCTCTGAGCTATATCGAAGTCTACTTGCGAGTGCCATGGTGTTATTGTCATTACTCCACTACCCATCTCCGGGTCTCCAGCTTCGTCTTTTATTATGGTTGCTGTTATTTTGCCATTTATCCACTCACACTCAAATGTATCTCCGTGTTTATAGTCTTTATATCTTTTGTCATCTGGGTGCATTACAACATACTTGTCTCCAAATTTAGTCTCCGGACGAGATGTACCTATTACAAATGGGCCGTATTGAAAATAGTAGAAAGGGTCTTTACGGTCTTCAAATTTAGTCTCTATATCAGAGAGTGATGTTTTAAACTTAGGATTCCAATGTATGCTGCGCTTGCCTCTGTATACCAGGCCATCGTCGTACATTTTTTTAAAAGTATCTTTTACGCCACTAACTACATGGTCGTCTAGTGTAAATGTATTACGAGACCAGTCACAGCTTGTACCAAGTTTACGTACGTCGCCCTCCATTATGTGCTTGCTCTCCATTACAAAATCGTATATTTCACTATACAACTCATTGTTGCTCATGCCAAAACGTGAACGGCCTTCTTTTTGTAACTTTTTCTCAAATACACTCTGAGTTTCAAAACCTGCATGGTCTGAGCCTGGCAACATAAGTGTTTTTTTGCCGACCATACGATGGTAGCGTGTCATTATGTCTTTAAGGGTTAAGTCTGTACCGTGTCCAGCGTGCAAGCGGCCATTAGCATTAGGTGGCGGCATTATGGTACACCAAGTCTCCACGCGCGCTTCGCCACTTATTTTCGGTAAATTATCTGGGTTAAAGTATCCAGAATCTTCCCACATTTTGTACAACCCATCCTCTACCGAGTTTGGGTTGTATGGCTTTAAGAATTTATCTGGTACTGACATTATGCAATCTTACCACTAAGAGCTATAAATGCAAAAAGCCGCATGTTGTGCGGCTTTAGTGCAATAGCTGTCTGTATTGTTATTGTGCTAATACTTGCTCTATTATGCTTTTCATACCTGGGTTACCATTAGTGTCTTCATATGGTAAGCCTCCCTCTACAGGTATTTGCTGTCCTTTGTATAAGAGTACGTTGTATGGAGTACCTTGTCCTCCTGATGCCACAGCCTCATCAAAGTCTTCTTGTACACGTGCTGCAATTTTTTCATCTTGTCTACATGTATTGAATGCATCTACGTCAAGACCTACTGCTGCCGCAAACTCTGGTAACTTGGCCAAGTCTAAGCCGTCGTTACTGGGTGTATTTTTATATAACATGTTTGTATACTCCCAAAATGAATCGTTACCTCCAAGCTCTGCGGCACACTCTAGGGCTATTGCCTCAGGTACTGCCTTAGAGTGTAGGCTTGTAAGAGGGAAGTTACGGTATACCCATGCAACCTTACCACTCTCGCCGAACTCATCCATAACTTGCTGCATAGTCGTGTGGAATCGTGCACAAAATGGGCACTCAGTATCTGAGAACTCTACTATAACTAAATCTGCATTAGGGTTACCTATTATGTGGTCGTCTGCTTGCACGCCTCGTATATCAACACGCTCTTGAGCAGCGCTGCCAGCTTGCGGTAGTTGTATGCCACTGGTTACTTTAGACTGAGTACTTACGAAGTATAGTGCACCTGCTATAAGAGCACCTGCTATGACTATTGCTACGGGTACAGCGTAGCTATTCTGGTTTGTATTATTTTCCATACTATTAAATATAATTAATTTTTATTAAGCCTGTACATTGTAACACATAAATATAATTGGTATGGTTGGCTAAAACCCCATTGTGTGGGTAAGGGCAAAGCTCTCGGGCTTTAACCAGTCTGTTGTATCTATTTCCAACTCTTTCTTTTTATTAAAGTCCTTATACTTTACAGAGTTATTTTCTAACATGTAGTCGAAGAGTCTTTTGGTTATCTCTACGTCTTTCTGGCAATATTTACGTATTTTTTCTATCTCTCCGGCTTGCCACCAACGTATAGCGTCTAAACCGCTACCACTCTTTTTGGTTCCTAGTGTAGCGGCAGCTACATCGTCTAACCTGAGTCTGCGACCTAACACCTTGTGTATCTCTTTTAGTAAGTCTAGGCTTTTTATAGCAGTTAAATCTCCAGGGTAGTATTTATTTAATAAGGGTATATCAAAGTGGTCAGAGTTGTAGCCTATTAGCATATCTGTTTGCTCTAATATTGGCCATAGCTGGTCAAGTTCACTTTCTAGGTAACTAGAATACTCTTTTGTCTTAGAATCCCAGGTTACTAACAGGGAGATGCTAAGAGCAGTAGCATCTCGGCTTCCAACTTGGTCAAAGGTGTTTTGTGTCTCTATATCAAATATTATGTAGCGTAGGTCATCTGAGTTATCTGTCATAATAAGAGGTTACTTAAAATATCTACCTTGGTAAGTGTTTGCTGCTCGCCAGTAACCATATCTTTAAGAGAGTACTGCTTTTTAGCAACTTCATCATTGCCTATGATTATGACCTTGGGTATACCAAGCTTGTTTGCATATTTGAGCTGCTTGTCTAGTTTGTTTAATGCTTGAGTCTCTGTTGGTATTCCATTATCGCGTAACTCACTTGCTAGTTTAGCCTTAACGTCTTCATCTATACTAAGTATAAGCACTTTAGTAGGAGTACTCGCACCTAGCTCTAGTAGTTCAAGGGTCTTAAGCTGGTCAAAGAGGCGGGAGAGGCCTATAGAGATACCTACTCCAGGTAATAGGGAGTTTGTATAAGTGCCTGCCAAGTCCTCGTACCTGCCGCCACTGCATATTGAGCCTACCTGAGGATATTGGTCAAGTGTGGTCTCGTACACTGTGCCAGTATAGTAAGCGAGCCCTCTGGCTATAGAGAGGTCTATCTGGGTCATGCTTGAAGATACTTGTTGCAGCTCTGTTACACCATCTTGAAACGCCTTATTATCAATAGTCATAGCTTTTAGTTGTCCTAGGATCTCCTCGTTAGTGCCAGTAATCTCAGAGAAGCTTATTATAGAGTCTATCTTGTTTTGTTCTACACCTATCTCGGATAATTCTTTAGAGATACCGTCAATACCGATTTTATCTAGCTTGTCTAGTATGCGCATGGCAGCTACACCGTCTATGTTTAGCCATTCAAATAGGCCGTTTAGTATTTTACGGTTATTGATTCTGATAGTAAACTTAGTATTGTTAGGTAGTATCTTAGTAAAGATACTACTGATTATATTAGGTAGTTCGGCGTCCGCACTTAGTGCCAAGTCACCTTTGCCTATGATATCAATATCACATTGGTGAAATTCACGCAGGCGGCCAGCTTGTGGGCGCTCTCCGCGGTATACCTTGCCTATAGCATAACGTCGGAAGGGGAATGTGAGCTCACGCTCGTGTTCGGCCACAAAGCGGGCTAGAGGCACCGTAAGGTCAAAGCGCATTGCGTAGTCTGTTTTACCTTTTGTAAACTGGTATATTTGTTGCTCTGTCTCTCCACCAGCTTTTGCAAGTAGTGCCTCTGCACGCTCGAGTACAGGTGTGTCTAATGGTATGAAGCCGTATAGCTCATATGTCTTACGGATAGTCTCGAGCATTTTGTTAAAAGCCATCTGCTCGGCTGGCAATAGCTCTTTAAAGCCCTTTAATGTTTTTGTGTTTACCTTATTCATGATAGTTAATATATTAGCATAGATTAAAAATTGTGGTAATATTGTGCCACAGTAAAATAAATGGAGAGTTGGCTGAGTGGCTGAAAGCGCACCCTTGCTAAGGGTGTAAGGGGGAGACTCCTTCGAGGGTTCGAATCCCTCACTCTCCGCATTAAAATAAAGCCTTGAGTTTACTCAAGGCTTTATTTAGTTAGGCGAGTTAATTGATTCCTGTTAGAGAATAGTTGTTTTGCTACGGTTACTTAGTCTTAAGCACACTATAGATATCCTCGATAGCCTTAGTAGCATCACCCATGGCAATTCCATTTTGGTGGTAGCGGACATTGGTACAATCTCCAGCGGCCCACAAGCCTGTTACCTTAGTCTGCTGGGTCCATGGGTCTACCTCTATGCGACCCCTAGTGTCTAGCACATCATTTATATTTTTAAGAATCTCAGTGTTAGGTATCATACCTATCTCTACAAATATACCACCACACTCAAGAGAGTGTTCTTCGGCAGTCTCGGTATTTTTATACTTCACACCTGTGACCATGGCATCACCAAGTACCTCCGTAGTGTCGGCATTTGTTATAACCGTCATATTAGGGTGTGCAGAGACCTTCTCTATAGTTACGGCGTCTGCAGAGAGCTTATCTGTGCGGTTTAGCAAAGTTACGCTCTTGGCGTACTCTAGTAGTTGCGCTGCTGTCTCAAAAGCGGCGTCTCCGCCACCTATCACTACCAAGTCTCTCCCTGTAAAGAGTGGTCCGTCACAAGTGGCACAATATGTTAACCCCTTATGCTCGTACTCGTCAGCGCCCTTGGCGGGTAGCTTGCGCCTAACTGAGCCAGCTGTATAGAGTAATGCCTTAGCATTGTGCTCGGTGCCATTACTGGTAGTTACTTTAAAAATGTCATTAGTTTTTTCTACTTTTGCAGCCAGACTAGGGTGTTCTATTATGAGAGTGGTTTCATTTTGCTCAGTGCTCTCATACTCCCTTAGGTGCTTCTCTAAGTTTTTAGCTAAATCTGCACCAGAAATATGAGGTGTACCTATCCAGTTTTGTATGTCTGGTGAGACGTTGCTCTGCCCACCAAATTCGCCAGTTATCAAAACTGTCTTTAACTTCTTACGGGCAGCATATATACCACCAGTAACTCCTGCAGGTCCACCACCTATTATTATTAAATCCAATATATCGTTTTGTGCTTGTGTCATATTACCTTTTAGTTATCTTAGCTTAGACCTCCTTAAAAACGAAGGTATCATGCTGAACTCATCATCATCTTGTGCATTATCTTTTTTTATAGACAGTGTCTTGGGCTTTGGTGGGGTTGACCTACTTTGTATATTACGGATAGCTTTTTTAGGTTTTTCCTCAGGCATTGTGTTGTGTATCTCTTTTGGCTTGTCATCTTCTTTAGTCTCGTCCTTTTCTTTAGTTGGTTCTGTAGACATTACACTCTTAAAGATAGACTTACTGGTTGCCTTGTCTGAGCCGAAACCTGTGGCTATCACAGTTATCCTTATAGCACCCTTCTTAAGAGTGTCATCAAGTATTGTACCAAAGATTATCTTAGCATTAGGGTCTGCTGCCTTAGTAACTGTGTCTGCTGCCTCTTGCACCTCGTGCATGCTTAAGTCCTCTTTACCAGATATAGAGAAGAGTACGCCTGTTGCACCATCTATAGATACATCTAGTAGTGGTGAGTTGATAGCAAGCCGCGCGGCCTCTGAGGCTCGACCTTCACCACTGGCCTCACCTATACCCATAAGTGCAGGGCCTGCAGCCTCCATAACTGTTCGTATATCAGCAAAGTCTACATTGATTATACCTTGTTTAGTTATAAGGTCTGATATACCCTCTACAGCATGCTTGAGGATATCGTCGCAAGTTGCGAATGCCTCTTTTAGTCCTGTATTTTTCTCTACGGTTTCAAGTATCTTGTCATTAGCTACTATAACTATTGAGTCTACTACTTTACGTAGCTCTTCAAGGCCGTGGTCGGCTACCTCGCGCCTACGCTGTCCCTCAAAGCTAAAGGGTAAGGTGACAATTGCTACTGTCAGTGCACCGCTCTCACGGGCTGCCTTGGCTATGACTGGTGCAGAGCCGGTACCGGTACCTCCGCCGAGCCCGCAAGTAATGAAAACCATATCTGATCCCTTAAGAGCGTCTTGTATTTCCTCTATCTGCTCTTCTGCGGCATGTTTACCTACCTCACTGTTCATTCCGCTACCGAGCCCTCTTGTGAGCTCCTTGCCGATGTGTATTTTATGTTTAGCCGGAGAGTGATGTAAGTCTTGTGCATCTGTATTTACAACAATAAAATCTACACCTTTAACCTTGCTTGCAATCATATGATTTACAGCGTTGCCACCTGAGCCACCTGCACCTATAACTCTTATGCGAGCAAAGCTCTCTATCTCTGGTTTTACTTGCTTCATATATAAAATATTTTAAATCTTCTTAAGTGCGCACATAATACCACACTATCAATGATCGCAAAATATTAGCATCAATTTAGAGTAATTTTTTATATTTAAAGAAATAGAATATTACACCAGACATTGCGAACATTATAAATATGATAAGCCAAAAATCGTAATATTTACCGATTATTGGCATGTTAATTGCATTCATACCAAATACTGAGGCTATTAACGATGGTACAAGAGTCACAAATGCCACAATTGTAAACACCTGCATTATTGAGTTTTGCTTAGCTGACAGTAGAGAATCGTTAGTAGCACGTAGTTCAGTGTGTAATGCTGATATACGTTTTATCCGTTGGTGTACCTTATAAAAGTTAGCTAGTAGGGTAGAGGCGTAACGTTCGTGATCTTTGCCAAAGAACTCTTCAGAGTGTTGCTGGTATGAGCTTAGTACTTCTTTATGTGGGTCTAGTGATTGGTGCACATCTAATATTGTTCTACCTGAAGCGGCTAATGCCATAACCATGTTGTGCTCATCTCCAGAGTATACAGACTTTTCTATTTGCTTCATATGGGCCCTTAGTCGTGTGAGCTCGTCTTCAAGCTCACAGTAAAGACTTTTGGTTAGGTAGTAAAAAAGTACGCCAGAGTCAAATTTATCTTCATACATCTGGTCACCTATAGAGAGGGCTTTAGAGAATTTAATTAATGGGGCCACCTCCTCGTAGCGAGTGGTTATGATGAAGTCTTTGCCTAATATAAAATCTACTTCCTTGTCATCTATAAAGTGAAGTATTATGTACAAATAATTCTTGTGTAAGTCTATCTTAGGTCGCAAGCTTGGAGATAGCAACTCACTTGTGACCAATGGGTGCAGGTTAAACTCTTTAGCTAACTTGGCTACCTCTTCAGCACTCGGAGACTCTAAGTCTACCCAAGTTATACCATTGTATAGTGTCCGTTTTATCATCGTGTAATTAAGTATACCAGAGTCGCAGAGTATAACCTTTATTGATATGTGTATAAAACAATGTAGAATAATGATATTAATTTTAATATTTTATGAGCTTTTTTACACCACGACTCGGCATAGACTTAGGTACTACCTATATATTAGTATACGTACCAGAGAAAGGGGTGGTCCTACGCGAGCCCTCAGTAGTGGCTGTGAGTAGTGATAATAAGATAATGGCTGTAGGCGACGATGCTAAAGACATGATAGGTCGTACACCGGAGGGTATTACAGCATATAGACCTATGAAAGACGGTGTAGTTGCAGATTATCATGTGACAGAGGCAATGCTCCGCTATTACATAAGTAAGGCTCTTGGTAAGTGGAGTATCTTTAAACCAGACGTAATGATAAGTGTACCAGCAGGAGTAACTAGTGCAGAGAAGAGGGCTGTGGTAGAGGCTGCCGTAAAGGCTGGGGCCAAGACAGCACAAGTAGTTAAAGAGCCGATACTTGCAGCTATAGGTGCAGGGATACCTATACACGAGCCCTGCGGACACATGATAGTAGACATAGGTGGTGGTACTACGGATGTGGCAGTTATCTCTCTGGGTGGCATAGTTGCCAGTAAGAGTGTGAAGGTGGCAGGCAACAAGATAGACCACTCTATAGCCGATTATATAAAAAAAGAGTATAACTTAATGATAGGAGATAAGATGGCAGAGGAAGTGAAGATGGGTATAGGCTCAGCAATAGAGATGACGGACGATGAGCAGCTAGAGATGACTATTAAAGGACGTGACCACCTAACTGGCTTGCCTCGCTCTATAGATATTAAGACAAATGAGATAGTGCGAGCAATTAGGCACGACCTGAGAGAGATGGTGCAAGCAATCCGTGATGTACTACAAGAGACTCCACCAGAGCTAAGCGCTGACATTATAGATAATGGCATAATAATGAGTGGGGGGTCTAGTATGCTACGTAACCTGCAAGAGCTTGTATATAGGCGTACTGGTGTGAACGCAGTACTTGCAGATGATGCTTTATACTGTGTAGCAAAGGGTACTGGCGAAGCCCTTACTCACCTAGACACATACAAGAAGGCCATAATTGCGAAGCGGTAATGCAAGTAGCAAATTTAGAGAAGGCCTCTATGCACCATGCGTATTTAATTAATGCTGAGCAGACTCAGTTGGACAATCTGCTAGATAGTATTGAGAGTGTATTAGATATTAAGTTGCAAGGTAATCCAGATGCGCTTGTGCTAAGTGACAGTGTCCTTACTGTTGATATGGCACGAAGTGCAGTTAGTAGAGCAGGCTCATCTTCTATAATACCTGGCTCTTTAAAGGTTATAATATTGGCTTTTACACAAGCGACTGTAGAGGCACAGAACGCACTTTTGAAATCACTTGAAGAGCCAGCAAAAGATACACATATTTTTATACTTACATCTAACACAGATGTTTTATTGCCTACAGTCTTGTCTCGTTGTATGAAAGTTGAGCTAGGGTGTGACAGTGCAGAGGCAGGCTCCATAAGTGATAGCACTAAAGAGTTTATTAAATCCAGTGTCCCAGAGAGGCTTAAGACTATAGAGAAGTTGGCAAAGAAGAAAGATAGGCCTGCGATGTTGGAGCTGCTCTCTGGCGTAGAGATGCACTTAAGTAACCATAAGCCTAAGAGTACCTCGGACGAGTCTTGGCTTGCTTGGCGTGGGCAAGTGCGTGCAGTATTGCAGGCACAAGAGTATATAAGGGACAAGGGTGCCATGAGTAAGATGCTTATGGAGAGCATGGCACTTGTGGTATAGTAGTGTAATAAAATAATAAAATTAAAATGACAGACTTTACACAATTAAATACTAAGTTGGTAGCCACTCAAGAGTGGCTGGTAGCAGAGCTTGCTGGCGTGCGTACAGGGCGTGCCGTGCCAGCACTTTTAGACAATATTAAGGCAGATGCTTACGGTATGCAGACACCACTTAAACAATTGGCAAATATTGGTGTAGAAGATGCACGTACATTACGTGTAAGCCCCTTTGATATGGGCCAGATAAAAGATATAGAAAGAGCTATAAATAGTGCTGACCTGGGTGTAGGCGTACAGGCCACTGCCAGCGAGGTGCGAGTGATATTTCCTGAGCTTACAGGCGAGAGGCGAGAGCAGTTGCTTAAGATAGCCAGCGCTAAGCTAGAGGATGCAAGAGTAGCAGTGCGTGGTGCAAGAGATGAGATGAAGAAGGACTTACAGCAACAAGAGAAAGACGGAGACATAAGTAAAGACGAAAACCATAATGCACAAGAGGAAATGCAAAAAATGGTAGAAGACGCAAACAAGACACTAGAGGAGCAATACAATAAAAAAGAGGAAGAGATTAAAGGTTAGTTTAAATAACAAAATAAATTATGGATATATTATTATTTTTAGGGGTATTAATTGTACTTATAGTAGTGCATGAGCTTGGGCACTTCCTAGCAGCTAAGATGTTTGGTGTAAGAGTTGAGGAGTTTGGTATTGGTTACCCGCCAAGAGCCCTAACTTTAGGCAAGATAGGCGAGACAGTATATTCACTTAACTGGTTACCATTTGGTGGTTTTGTAAAGATATTTGGTGAGGGCTTAGGTGAAGATGTGCCAGAGAGCGAGCGTAGGAGAGCGCTAGTATCACAAGCTGCGTGGAAACAGGCTGTAGTATTTGTTGCTGGAGTTACCTTTAACCTTCTGTTTGCTTGGTTTTTATTTACTGTTAGTTTTATGCTGGGAGCACCAGTTGCTGTAGACGAAGCTACTATAAAGAGTGGTGAGGTCAGCAGAAGTGGCCCCGTGCTTGCTATAAGCAATGTGTTACCAAATTCTCCTGCAGACATAGCTGGGCTTAAGTCTGGAGATACAATTTCAGCGCTTGCATCAGGTGATGATGATATAAATAATCCGTTACCATCTGAAGTGAGTGCCTTCATGGTTAGTCATGCAGGCGAACCTGTACAAGTTTATTACAAGAGACAGATGAGCGTCGAGAAACTAGAGGGCCAGGTAGACTCTGTAGAGATAACCCCAAGTCATGGCGTGATTGCAAGCAAACAAGGTACTCCAGCTATAGGTATAGAGATGGTACTTATATCTGCACAAGGGCAGAGCTTGCCACAAGCGATAGTACTTGGGGCAAAGAAGACGTATGCTGCAACCAAGGCAATAGCAATCGGTACAGGTCAGTTTATAAAGTCAGCTGTTACTGGTACTGCAAATTGGCAATCGGTAGCTGGCCCAGTAGGTATAGTTACGTTAGTTGGAGATGCTTCTTCATTAGGTATACTGCACTTACTTAATTTTACTGCGATGATTTCTATAAACTTAGCAATAATAAACATGATACCCATACCAGCCCTCGATGGTGGGCGACTTGCGTTCGTAGCTATAGAGAGTATAACTCGTCGTAAGATACACGCGGGCGTAGCGGGTGCACTTAACATACTTGGGTTTGCAGCTATAATTTTACTAATGTTGGTGATTACTTACCATGACGTTATTAAGATAGTGACGTAGTATGTCTACAAGTCGTCCAGTCCCTAAGAAGGAGAGGTTAGCTCATAGACGCAACCGACGGAAGGTCATAGGATTTATTGTTGTCATTGTACTTATAATATTTGGATATGCTGGTCTTGGCTTTGCTCTGACGTATAGTTCTCTAGGGATTAATAAAGTCGCTGTATCAGGAAATGTATTAGTAAGCACTGGGCAGCTAGAGGCGAGCGCTCTTCAAGGACTTGCTACAGTGCGCGGATATATACTTTATGGCGGCACTATCGCAACTTACAATGAAGAGGATATAAAGGATGCATTAGCATATAAGTACCCAAGGCTTGATAGTATAGAACTAACTACAAGTAAGATAGATACACTAAATATTCATGTTACAGAAAGGTCTGAAGTTGCACTATGGTGCAGTAATACAGATGGGCTTGAAAGGAGCAAGTGCTATTTTTTAGATAAAGACGGGTTTATTTTTGAAGAAGATACAGTCCTTGAAGACTCAGATGGGTTAGTGTTTTATAAGAGTACTATGGCTGGTGCGCCCTTACGCCAGACGTTGCTGCCTTTAGTATTTATAGATGTACAAGAGTTTATAGAGTCTCTAAAGTCATTGGGTATAAAAGTTAATACTGTAACCATAGTAGAAGACGAGCTAGAGATAGAGAGTACTACACATCCAATGCTTAAGGTAAGGCTAGATACACATCTTGCTCGTACAGTTTCTTATTTGGAGGCAACTCTAAATTCAAAGGATTATCAAGTCCTTGAGAGAGCAGAAGATTCTTCTAAGTCGTATATTGACTTAAGGTTCGGTAACAGAATATATTACAAATAGCCAAGGCTATAGATGGGTGTTATACTCTGCATTATGACTAAAGACGAAGAGCTTAATAGAAAGGTTGGTATACATCCAATAACTAGTGCTACACGTGAATTTGTGCAGATATTTAAAGAGATGGGCTTTACAGTAGGTTTTGGGCCAGAGATAGAGACAGAGCACTATAATTTTGATGCACTTAATGTACCTAAGGACCATCCAGCACGAGATATGCAAGATACGTTCTGGTTCCCAGATGGGAGAGTTCTTCGTACACATTGCACATCAGTAACATCCAGACATTTAGACAACGGGGAGTTGCCTATAAGGGAGATATCTATAGGTAGGACATATCGTAATGAGGCTACTGATATGACACATGAGGCACAATTTCATCAGATAGATTGCCTGGTGGCAGGAGAGGATATAACAATGGCAAATTTAAAGTGGACTCTTAACACTTGGCTCTCTAAGTATTTTGGTTCTGATGGTAGCTCAGAGATACGCTTTAGGCCTAACTTTTTCCCATTTGTAGAGCCTGGCATAGAGGTAGATATGCGCCTGACAGGTGAGGATGCTCCAGAGAAGCTGCGTGGCAAGTGGATAGAGTTGGGAGGTGCTGGTATGTTACACCCTAATGTATTTAAGACTGCGGGCTTAGACCCTAAGAAGTACAGGGGGTTCGCTTTTGGGTTCGGCGTAGAGCGTTTGGCGATGCTTAAGCATGCTATAGACGATATAAGACTTTTCCACAACGGTGACTTAAGGTTTATAAATCAATTTAAAGCAGACAAGTAATATGAAGGTATCTTACGATTGGCTAAAGACATATTTTGCAGAAGGGGACATACCATCTGTTGACGATATAGTAGATAAATTTACTTTCAGGATATTTGAGGTTGATGGTGTAGAGGTCGTGGATAATGACACTGTCATAGACTTGGACATATTACCAAATAGGGCACATGACTGCCTCGGACACAGAGGTGTTGCACACGAGGTAGCTGCTCTTTTTGATATTAAGATGTCGACAGACCCAATGAGGGAGGATATTAAACTAGAGCCAGTCTCTAAAGAGATGGTGCTTACAGTGGATGATGTCGAAGCAAACCCAGTTCACACAGTTGCCCTTATAAAAGGAGTTGAGGTGGGCGAGTCGCCATCCTGGCTAAAGACTCGTCTTGAGGCTATAGGGCAGCGTTCTATAAATAATATAGTAGACGCTACAAATTATGTAATGTTTGGCCTAGGGCAACCAACGCATGTATTTGACTATGACAAGCTTACTGAGGATAATGGTAAAAGGGGAATAAAGGTAAGGGCAGCTAAAGATGGCGAGCAACTTACATTACTTGGCGGCACAGAGGCTGAGCTTACAACTGAGATGTATGTACTGGCAGACGCACACAATGATGAGGCCTTAGATGTAGCAGGTGTAAAAGGTGGCGTACAAGCAGAATTAAGCAATGAAACAACGTCCGTGCTTGTTACTGCTGCAAAGTTTAACCCTATTAAAACAAGAAGGACAGCGACTAAACTAAAATTGCGTACAGATGCTGTACAGAGATTTGAAAACGAGATACCAAACCACTTACCAATAGTTGGCATGAGGAGTGTTGTGGACCTAATACTTGAGGTTGCTGGTGGTGAGGTTGAAGGCTTTATAACAAGTGGGGACTACCAGAGCCAAAACAGTGCAATAAAAGTAACTGTACAAGATATAGAGCAACTACTTGGTATATCGGTGCCGGCTAATAAGGTAGCTGAGATATTAACACAACTAGAGTTTAAGGTTGAGCAAGATGCAGATTCGTTTGTTGTCACTGCTCCGTGGGAGCGTTTGGATATTAATATACCTGAAGACGTGATAGAGGAAGTAGCCAGAGTATATGGCTATGAGCATATGGAGGGCGTGCCGTTACCCCAGCTTGAGAGTGTGCCTGTTAGTAAAAAGTTTTACTACTTAGACAAGGTAAGAGAAATACTGTTAATGAACGGCTTTAGAGAGGTGTACTTGTACCCTTTGTGTGCCAGCGGAGAGTTTAAACTCATTAATTCTCTCTCTGTGGGCAAGGATCATTACAGGGTTAACTTATCAGGCGGGATAAGTAGCTCTATAGATAAGAATATTAAAAATATGCCATTGTTAGGATTACAAAACTTTGTAAAACTGTTTGAGATAGGTAATGTATACAAAGACGGTAAAGAGAGCTTGCATATAGCTATGGGCGTAGGTGTGCAAGGGAAGAAGAAGACTCAGGAGAGGATAGAAGCAGGGTTGACTGCGGCGGTAAGCGGTATAGAGGCTCTCTTAGACATTAAGTTGCCAACTAAAGTAGATGGTATAGTAGAGTTTGACTTAGACGAGTTATTAATTGAGTTAAGTGACCCTAGTGATTACGAGAATAATACTGTAATAGGTAGTGGTGTAAGCTACTCACCAGTATCTCCTTACCCATTTATAGTTAGAGACATCGCAGTATGGGTACCAGAGAGTGTTGATGAGTCTGACATTGTAAGTGTTATAAACAAGCACGGTAGAGAACTTGTACAACGTATAGATAAATTTGATGAATTTGCCAAAGATGACAAGGTGTCACTAGCCTTTCACATCGTCTTCCAAAGTATGGAGAAGACGCTTACAGATGATGAGGTAGGAGAGGTGATGGCTAAGATAGAGGCAGAGTTGAGCAGTAAAGACGGTTTCGAGGTACGCTAAGGATTACTAAAGTTACAGGTAAAAAATAAACACCCATATTCTGTCGGTACAGAAAGGGGTGTTGTTTGGGTTGGAAGACACGCACCTAAATTATGGTATCTTAATCAGATTCCCCTCATTTTGCATCACGGGCGCGTGTCTTCCAAGGCGCGTATAATACCCTTTGTCTTTATGATGTCAAGTACTTTACAGCCGTCAAAATAATCTCTCTAGTTGATTGTCCACAACTCAAGTCTAGCTATTGGGTGTATACTATATTTACGAAAGGTGATTAATAATTAAGTAAGTGCGCATGACAAAAAAGACTTCAACTAAGGGAGCTGTGTCTAAGAAACCCTCTAGTAAAAAGGGTAATGACAACAAAGGTACTCAGTACAGGAAATTTATAAAACAAGTTAAAAAACGCAATGGTACACTAGTGCCTTTTGGTTTTGATAAGTTGGTAAGGGCAACTCACCGAGCTATGATAGCTACTGGTGAGGGCTCACTAGAGGAGGCCACTATGGTGGCACACCAGGTGGCTGGAGACCTAGTACGAGTTGCTCGTAAACATAAGGATTTTGTACCAAGTGTAGAGGGTGTACAAGACGAAGTAGAGAAGCAACTTATACTCTCTGATTATGTAGCTACGGCTAAAGCATATATATTATACAGGGCCGAGAGAGCCAAGGAGCGTGAGGTGCAGGTGGAGGTACCAGAGCATGTGAAGCAGCTTGTAAAGGATAGTGAGAGGTACTTTAAAAATAATAAGTTTGGGGAGTTTGTCTTCATGCGTAGCTATGCCAAGTGGATACCTGCAGAGGGCCGGAGAGAGACATGGGTAGAGACTATAGACAGGTACATGAGCTTTATGAGAGAGAATCTTGGTAAAAAGCTTACAGATAAGGAGTATAAGGAGGTGAGAGAGGCGATACTTAATCAGGAGGTTATGCCGTCTATGCGCTTGCTACAATTTGCAGGTGACGCCGCACGTAGGTGTAATGTAGTTGCTTACAACTGCTCTTACCTAGCCCCTACTAAGATAAAGGACTTCGCCGAGGCCATGTACCTCTCTATGAGTGGTACAGGAGTCGGCTACTCCGTAGAGAGTGAGACAGTGCAGAAGTTGCCACAGATTAAGCGTCAACAAGATGTGCACAAAGGCACACATGTAATAGATGACTCTAAAGAGGGTTGGTGTGATGCACTCACAATTGGTCTTAAGACTTGGTATGCAGGAGAGGACATAGATTTTGACTATTCTAAATTGCGTCCAGCAGGAGCTCGTCTTAAGACAATGGGTGGTAAGAGTTCGGGCCCAGACCCCTTGCGTCAGTTGCTAGTATTCTCTCGAGAGAAGATTTTATCTAGGCAAGGTAAACGTTTGGCCAATATAGATGTACACGATGTGATGTGCAAGATAGCTGAAGTTGTAGTTGCAGGAGGTGTGCGCCGTAGCGCTATGATAAGCCTCTCAGATTTAGATGATAGAGATATGCGCGAAGCTAAGAATGGTCAATTCTATGTGCAGCACCCTCAGCGCTCTATGGCTAATAACTCTGCGATATATAATGAGAAGCCATCAGCATCTGAGTTTATGAATGAATGGGTAGCACTTATGCAGAGTGGCTCAGGTGAGCGTGGTATATTCAACAGAGGAGCACAGAAGACTCAAATGCCAAAGAGAAGAGTAGACTACATACATGAGAAGCTCGGTAGCACTAACGGTGACTTGGGGCCGCTCGGTACTAACCCTTGTGGTGAGATAATATTGCAATCTAAGCAGTTTTGTAACTTGACTGAGGTTATAGCTCGTAAGGATGATGACGAGAAGTCATTACTGCACAAGGCGCGTATAGCCACTATATTGGGTACGTATCAGGCGTCTCTTACTAAGTTTGGATACATATCTAAAGATTGGAGTAGAAATGTAGAAGATGAGCGTCTGCTGGGTGTTAGTATAACGGGTCAATGGGATTCGCCTACTGTGCGAGACCCAAAGGTGCTAAAAAAGATGAAGGACATAACAATACGAACCAATAAGAAGTATGCTGAGAGGCTTGGTATCAATCCGTCTACTGCAATCACTGCTGTAAAGCCATCGGGTACAACATCTAAGACACTAGATGCATCTAGTGGCATGCATGCACGTTTCGCTCCGTATTATGTGCAGCGTATACGCATAGCTGCATCTGACTCACTATTTAAGATGCTTAAGGACCAAGGTGTACCATATCACCCAGAAGTAGGGCAAAGTCTTGAGAATGCTACAACATATGTATTAGAGTTTGGTATTAAAGCTCCGTCTGGAGCCAAGGTAACAGCTGATATGACTGCACTAGATCAACTCGAGCATTGGAAGCTAGTCAAGGAGAATTATACAGAACACAATCCATCAATTACAATATCAGTAGGAGACAATGAGTGGATAGCTGTAGCAAACTGGGTATACGAGCATTGGGATATTGTCGGAGGGCTCTCGTTCTTGCCACGTAATGACCATGTTTACCAGCTTGCACCAATGCAAGAGATAACAAAAGATAAGTATGAGGAGCTTATTAAGAATACTAAAAATATAGATTTTTCTAAACTGTCGCTATATGAGTTGAAGGATGAGACAGATTTGAAAAAAGAACTTGCTTGTACAGGCGGTACTTGTGAAATAGAGATATAAGGCCTGTGTCTTTATAATCTATTTGACGCTTGCATTAAGTTATAGTGTGGTTATTTTAAGGGTTGCATCATTTCTTAGTGCTGATAGAATGTATCGTATCGTTCAGTTGACCATTAGCTTGCTAATTGATACTGAATGATATGGTGGTTGTTTAGGGTTCTCCGGAATCAGAAGTGACTGCCATGGTGTCTAGTTTGTTTTGCACTTGTGTAGGATTAAAGTAGATGCCATGGTGTTCATTTCCATCTTAGTTTACTCTGAGGTGAAGACGACCCAACATGAAGACGCTGTTCACGCAGTGTTTTTTTGTACATTTTTATAACTTGTTAAATAGTATATTAGAGTGTACTATTACTGAAATAATTACTAAATTAGTTAAAGAAATAATACAATATGAAGGTTATATTACTACAAGATGTCGCAAAAATGGGTAAAAAGTTTGATGTTAAGGAGGTGCCTAATGGTCACGCCGCACACCTTATACGCAAGGGAGTAATGGAGATGGCGACCCCAGGTAAATTGGCAAACTTAGAGAATAAGCAGAGCGCAAACAAGGCAATACTAGAGCAAGAAGGTGATGACCTAACTAAGGCTATAGCTAAGATAAAAAAGGAGGGCATAAGTATATTAGCTAAGGCTAATGAAGACGGAGGGTTATTTGAAGGTATTACAGCAGTCAAGCTTCAAGAGGCAATAGCCGACTCTATAGTAGAGCTACCTATAACAGCCATAGTCCTACAAGAGCCTATTAAAGAGACTGGTGAGCATGAGGTGCAGCTGATAAATGGAGATAAAACCACTAAGGTAAAACTAGTAATATCTGCAGAGTAGTACGCTATAATAGTGTAGACATGATAGAGGTTAAAGAAAATATAAATTTAGCCAAGTACACCAGTTTTAATATTGGCGGTGAGGCCAAATACTTTATAGAGGTTAGTGATGAGTCTGGTTTACGAGAGGCTCTTGCTTATGCTACAGAGCAGAGGATTAAGTTCTTAATACTTGCAGGCGGCAGTAATGTACTTTTGCCAGATAACGGTTTTGATGGCCTGGTGGTACATATAACAAGTGGAGATTTAAAGATATATAGCAACAAGGTGATTGTACAAGCTGGAGCACGTCTTATAGATACTATAAGAGAGAGTGCAAAGGCTGGCCTTAGTGGCTGGGAGTCTATGTGTGGCATACCTGGCTCAGTGGGTGGCGCTGTGAGGGGTAACGCTGGGGCGTTCGGTACTGAGGTTAAGGATGTTCTTACTAAAGTGCAGGCGCTCAACTTACAAACAGGAGAGGTCCGAGACTTTACTAACAAAGAGTGCGAGTTTGGCTACAGAACAAGCTATTTTAAACAGCACCCGCAGTGGGTGGTTCTTACTGCTGTATTTGCACTTGTAAAAAGGGTCGATACAGAAGATGTATTAACTAAATGTGATGAGGTGGTTGCTGAGAGGACCAAGAGACACTTGCAAGATGTGGCTTGTGCTGGGTCTTTCTTTAAGAATCCGGAGTGTGCTGCGTATCCTGATGTTATAAAAATGTTTGAGGTAGATAAAGGAGTAGAGTGTAGAGGTGACAGAGTGCCAGCAGGCTGGCTTATAGACCAGTGTGACCTCAAGGGTACAAGTGTTGACGGTGCTCTGTGTAGTGAGCAGCAGGCTAACTATATTGTAAATACCGGAGTAGCGACTCAAAAAGAGGTGCTAGAATTAAGAGATATTATAAAAAGAAAAGTAAAAGAAAAGTTCGGCCTTGAACTAGAGGAGGAGGTAACCATAATCAAGTAACAATGAAGGAATATTTTAAAATAATAATTATATATTTACTCACGCTTGAGGCTAAGTTTATACTGCGTAGGCATAAGCCAAGGGTGGTGGCGATTACTGGTAGTCTCGGTAAGACTGGCACTAAAGATGCTGTGGCTGCAGCCCTGAGTGCAAAATACACTGTACGCAAGAGTCCTAAGACGTTTAATACAGAGTTTGGAGTACCGCTTACGATACTTGGCCTGCCCAACGGGTGGAACAATCCTGCTGTATGGCTCTACAATATTATAAAAGGTTTTTGGTTTGCAATGTTTAGCAAGAGTTACGAGGAGGTGTTAGTGCTCGAGGTAGGTGCAGACAAGCCTGGTGACATTGCGAGCCTTGCCAAGTGGATAGATGCAGAGGTTGTTATAATTACTGCGGTGCCAGAGGTGCCAGTGCATGTGGAATTTTACCCTACTGTAGAAGCAGTACTCAAAGAAAAAGGGGAGTTGTTAAGCTCTATCGTTGAGGGTGGTTTACTTATGACTGGGCCAGACGAGCACGTGACAACCCTTAACAACCCGCACGGAGAGACTATAAGAGTAAGTAGTGACGGCGCAGATGTAGTTTACGTAGGTAGCAAGCCTGTAGGTATGAATTTTAACATTGGTGAGTATACGGTAAACATGCCGGGCATACTTGGCGAGCACCAAGGTTTGTCTATAGCATTTGCACTACATACTGCAGAGGTATTTGGAGTGGATACAGAAGACGCTATTAATGCATTAGAGCAAATGCCTAAGACGCCGGGGCGCATGAGGCTCTTAGACGGTAAAAACGGTAGCGTTATCATAGATGACTCGTACAATTCTTCGCCAACGGCTATGGCAGCAGCATTAGCAGCTATTGGTGACCTAGAGGTTAGTGGTCGTAAGATAGCCGTACTCGGAGACATGCGCGAACTTGGAGAGCACACAGCTAAAGAGCATCGGAGGGCGGGTGTACAAGCTGCACATGTAGTAGACGAGCTATACACTGTAGGCCCAGAGGCTAAGAGGCTAGGGGAGGCGGCTATCAGTGAGGGGCTAAGTAGCGCAAAGGTATATTCGTATGATACAGACAAGGCTACAGAAGTCGGAGCACTGCTAGCACAGCAGCTACAAGAGAGTGATGTAGTACTGGTAAAGAGCTCACAAGGTAAGCTGCGCCTAGAGAAGGCTGTTAAGGAGATTATGGCAGAGCCCGATAAAGCATCAGAGTTGCTGGTAAGGCAAGAGGCACAGTGGCTAAGTCGTTAAAAGCGGGCCACGGCTTTATGTTATAATATTGCCAATGAGTGATTTAACCATAGCAGTGCTACGTGGTGGGCCATCTAGTGAGTATGAAGTCTCTTTGAAGAGTGGGGCAGCTATTATAAATGCACTAGACGGCTCATATAAAGTATTAGATATACTCATAGATAGGTCTGGTAATTGGCATCGTAACGGTGTAGAGATGTCTCCTACACAGGCCCTTTTGAGTGCAGATGTGGCAGTTATAGCACTACATGGTGCTTACGGTGAGGACGGCACAGTACAGAGGATATTAGATAAGGTCGGGCTGCCATATACTGGCTCAGACGCGTATGCCTCTGCCCTTGCTATGCACAAGCCACGGACAAGGTTTGCAGTTGCAGGCTTGTCTATGATTAAATTTCCTGAGCATTTTGTAGTCAGGGAAGACGACGCCGAGCCTGCGGGCGAAGGTGTCGAGCTTCAGCGAGGCAAAAACTATAATTCGATAGCTCAAGATATATTTAAAAGATTCGGCCCACCGTACATTGTTAAGCCAGCCAGTGGTGGCTCATCGGTGGGCCTTACCATAGCCAACAGCATTATAGAGTTACCGGAGGCAATAAGGAGTGTCGCAGAGCACACCACAGACAATCAGGTGCTGGTAGAGCAACTCATAAAGGGTAGAGAGACCACTTGTGGCGTAGTAGAGAATTATAGAGATCAACAGCACTATGCGTTGCCACCCGTAGAGATAATTACCCCAACAGGTAAGACCATATTTGACTACGACGCTAAGTACTCTACAGATGCACAGTTATGCGCACAAGAGATATGCCCTGCTGACTTTACTAGAGAGGAGAAGGCACAGATAGAGGAGGCCGCTAAGGCTGTGCATATAGCGTTAGACTTGGCACACTACTCGCGCTCAGACTTTATACTCTCTCCGCATGGTCTGTACTTCTTAGAGGTTAATACACTGCCAGGGCTTACAGAGCAATCACTATTACCCAAGTCGCTTGATACGATAGGTTCAAGCCTTAAAGACTTCTTAGAGCATATAGTAGAGTTGGCTATGAGTGGTAATAAGTAAGGTACTTGTGCATAACTTGCAAAATACTTCTTAATAGTGTTATACGCCCATTTTAAGCTGACTAAATGTGGACAATCAACCACAGAGACTATTTTGACGGCTGTAAAGTGCTTGATGTTAATAAGATGTTATGGGTCCATGGGACTCGGCGCAGCTCACTAACCATTTTGCTTGGCAAAATACTAAGTGGCTCCTGCCCTGACTCGCTGACAAGCACTCGCCATAAATAGCTCGTCTTGTATACCAGCTCCGTCTTTCGAGTCCTCTCTGGTCTCACAACCACAAAAGCCCGCAATGCTATGCATTACGAGCTTGTGGATTGTGGACCAGAGAGGACTCGAACCCCCGGCCTCCTCAGTGCAAGTGAGGCGCTCTAGCCAACTGAGCTACTGGCCCAATATCCAAAAAATATTGGTAGCGATATTTTACCTTAGTTTTTATATAGCGCAAGTATTTAGAATTAGCAGAGGCATGCCTCGGTATAAAATTATTAGACTAGTGCAGTGCGTACTATAAAAGCAGAATAGTTATGGTATATTATAATTTAAATATAATAAATTTATGAAGTATATAATTTTTGGCTTAGGAGTGTGTGTATGTATCGTAATTGGCGCTGTTGTTTACGGTGTCTCAGGTCAAGAGGGCAATGAGTCTACAAATAAGGTATCCTCAGGCACTATAAGTAAAGAGCAATTTGTAAGTGAATGGTCTGCAGCTAAGAGTACGGGCGCTAGACTCATAGATGTACGCACGCCAGGAGAGTATGAGGCGGGGCACTATGATGGCGCTGAAATGATAGACTTTTATGCTGATGACTTCACAGAACAAATTAATGCGTTGGATAAAGACTCAGTGTACTTTATATACTGCCAGAGTGGCAACCGGTCTGGGCAAGCACTACGTAAAATGCAGGCTCTTAAGTTTACAAAAGTGTATGATCTAGCTGGTGGTATCGGTGGTAATGGAAACATCTTGCCCATAGTCAGGTAAGCTAAGAACTTGATATCTTTGTATAATACTTTTCTATATGAATGAGATTTTATTTTTTAGTTTTGTAGTACTGTGTCTTGTGGTTGTCCTACTGGCGTTTAAGCTCGGTAAGTTGTACTTGTTTGCTGCCATAGCTATGTTTACAGTACTTATGAATATATTTGTTCTTAAGCAATTTGACCTATTCGGTTATGCTGTGACGGGTGGCAATGTCTTATACGGTGCACTATTTTTAATTACAGACCTATTATCTGAGCATTATAGCAAAAAAGACGCTTTGCAGGCGGTGCGTATAGGTTTTTTCACTAGTGTCTTCTTCGTATTGGCTTTACAGTTTTTACTTGCCTTTACGCCTAATGATTACGACTTTGCACATAGTTCTATGCAGACGCTCTTCTCGCTTTCTCCTAGAATACTTATGGCCTCTATGCTTTCGTATCTAATAGTACAACATATAGATGTATATATATTTGATGCTCTTAAAAGAAGGTTTAGCAATAAGCTGTGGTTGCGCAACTTAGGCTCTACACTTTTATCACAAGCACTTGATACGCTATTGTTTACCACACTTGGTTTACTGACGGTGGCTTCGCTAGGTCTAGCTGGTGTGGTGCCGCCAGAGGCATTTATAGAGGTACTTGTTATAACATATGTTATAAAGATAGTGGTAGCTCTTATAGATACCCCATTTATGTATCTGAGTTATAAGATTAAAAAATAATATAAAAATATGAATACACTAATAATAAAAGCACACCCAAACGCGAGTGGTTTTACACATAGTATAGGAAAGGCATATAAAGATAAGGCTATTGGTAAGGGTCGAGAGGTGCGAGTTATAGACTTATATTCTGATACAGATTACCAGCAAGGTTTTTTAAAGTTTGAAAATGTTAAAGATCAGTGGTCTGGCCAGGAAGCTAGAGACCTCATACAAGCTGACATATCTTGGGCTGACGAGCTTGTATTTATATACCCAATATGGTGGTCTTCAATACCGGCTATACTAAAAAACTTTATAGATAACAACTTTACAGCTGGGTTTGCCTTTAGATATAGCAAGAGAGGCCTGCCTCTAGGTCTACTAGAAGGCAAGGTGGTTAAGATGTTTGCTACGGCAGATGGCCCACCTCTAATTTATCTTGTAAATAAACCAATTATTAAGTACGCACTTGGTAAGTCTGTATTTGGATTTTGTGGTATGAAGCTAAAGAGCTTTTATATATTTACAAATATATCTAAAAAATTAAAAGACAGTGACCCCGAGATGATGCTTGATAAAGTACGAGCTCGGGTGTAACATATGCATATGCAGATTACACCAAAGAAGTTATATAGGCATGTAGATGGACAAGTGCTGGCAGGTGTGATTATTGGATTTTCTAGATACTTCTCTGTAGATGTTACTCTATTAAGAGTTCTATTCGCACTCTTTGTTCTTGTCACAGGTTTTTTCCCTGGTGTTTTTGCTTATATTATAGCAATCTTAATAATGCCAGTTAAAGAAGACGATATCACTATTATTAATTTATAGATATTCTGGTGTTAGAAAGTAAGTGATCTAGTTGCCTGTGGTATACTCGTGAGTATATGAAGGCATTGTTTAATGATGTTGTATCAGTAGTTGTTTTTACTGTAGCTTTTTTGCTTGCCTTATTTATTTTACCTAGTCACATACTTAACGGTCCATATGTTTATCTTGGATTGGTATTTATAATAGTTTTTTCTCTAAACATGACATGCCTCGTGAAGGTTATGAGGCACAGAGCTAATACAGCTAAGGCACAAGGCGCTGGCATATTTGGCATCATTGGAACTGCCTTGGGCTTCATAGCATTACAGATGTGTGGTGTAGGTGGACCACTCTGTGGAGCCTTGTTTGGTAGTGTGGTATTTGCATCATTGTTACCGGCTGGTTCACTAGGCTACTTTACACACTATGCTGTAGAGATGGTGGTTATGGCAATAGTAATACAGATTATATCACTCTGGTACCTCAAGTGTTTTAGTTTGAAATTTTAATAAAAAAATGACTACGATATGAAAATCGTAGTCAAGTTTGTTAGTAAAGATCGGTTTTGTACTAGTCTATTATACGCAGTGTATCTAAAGATTCTGCCTCGATTTGCCTTATGCGCTCTCTTGTAACACTAAAAAGTTCGCCTACAGCTTCCAGTGTTTTAAAACAACCGTTATTTAGACCCCAGCGTTGGGTAAGTATCTCAGCATGGCGCTTCTCCTTAAGTAACGAGAGTTGTCCAGAGTTGTAAGCTTTGCAAATAGAACTAAATTTTTCTATTTTTGAGAGTGTCAGGTTGTCTGGGAGTTTTGTTATTTGCAGTTCGGATAATAAGTTATCCATTTCGTTTTTATTTTGCAACATTTCCCGTATTCTGAACACAGACTTGCGCATAGTCTCCATCTTTAGTTTGGTATCATTTGATACTTTGAAGTGGGGGTCAAGATAAGAAATTACTGCATTGATGAACAAGCTCCCTCCAATTGCTTTTATTTTAAAGTTTAGATCGAACTTTTCGGAGCACTCTCGTTGACTTATAAAGTCCTCTCCTTTTAAACAAAAGTACCTTGAGGCCAACAGAGCTTCATCAAACCCGAGGTCCAAAAGTTCTTGGAACAATTTAAGTTGGTCTCCACTTAGATCCATCAAGAACTCTTTTTTAACATGATAGTCTGGACTAAGGATACGCGGCCCAGCCCATGCTGCTTCTGGTTTCCAGTGTCCAGAAGTAAAGTTTACTTTTTTGTTCGAGAGGAGTTCTTTTTGGGCCGGAGATATGCTGCTTAACATATTAGGTAAGAATTGAACGGTCTTAAGATTTGGGCATTTTGCTAACACTTCCTCAATTAGCCATATTGCCGGTCGCTCAAGGAAGTGAATGAAAGTTATATTCGGCCCTAATTGAACAAGGCTTGGGTGTCCTCGTTTTGGTCGAATAGATATTGCGTTATTTACAGGTAGTTCTTTTTTGGTTAGGGCTGCGGCTGCATTAACTAAGCTCTCATTACTCGGTATATTTTTAGGGACATTTATTCTAGACCCCACTTTTTTTGTGCCGTTGCAGTAACCACACAATTTAGATTGTATTCCATGTATACATGTATTCATCGGACTAACCTCCTTCCTAAGGTTTAAAAGTTTTGTGTTTTATGACTGTAGTATTTTCTACTTATGAATATAGCACATTTTCTATAAATGACAATTAAACTTGCGTTCATGCAAGTTTAATTATATTTTTACAGCTAAATAGTTAGATGCTTGTAGCCATAGTAATACAGATTATATCACTCTGGTACCTCAAGTGCTTTAAATAGTAATATAAATAAGTAAGTAAAAAAGCGAGGCGTTGCCTCGCTTTTTTACTTGGAGTTTAACTATTGTGGATAAGTTATTAGGCATAGTGGGTTGTAGTGGTGTATAGTGGGACGAAGTGGTAGTAATTAAATCACTTAAATAATATGTTACTAGGAGAATATACCCACACGTTAGACGACAAGAACAGGCTCACACTGCCTACTAAGTTTAAAAGCGAGCTGGGTAAAAAGATTGTAGTAACAAGAGGGTTAGATAGTTCCTTGTTTGTATATTCTCAACAAGAGTGGAAGAAGATCACAGAGAAGCTTGCAGGCCTCTCTATGGCAGATGCTAACTCTAGAGGCTTTAGTCGTTTCTTTTTAGCAGGTGCTACAGAAGCAGAGCTAGACAAGGCAGGTAGAGTAGTAGTACCAGAGCACCTTAAGCAATTTGCTAAGCTCAGCCGTGAGGTGGTGCTAACCGGTGTACAGAGTAGAGTCGAGCTCTGGGATGCAAAATTGTGGAAGTCATATAGTAAGAAAATGGAGCAAAATGGAGATATGATGGCAAGCAAATTGGGAGAGATAGGGGTTCTTTAGGATAGTAATTAGTTGCTGCTCTGAGCGGCTGGGGGAATTTTATGAATGTCATGCGCACACTTAACAATCATAGCCAATCCTCCACCGGCTCAGACTCGCAACAAGCGGTCGAGGTAAGTATGCACACGGTGCATGTACCAGTTCTTTTACAAGAAGTACTCAAAAATTTAAATATACCAAAAGGTGGTACAGTGCTTGACGGTACGCTTGGAGGTGGTGGCCACGCGGCTGCAATGGCTCAAGAAGTAGGTGCTAATGGAGTTTTAATAGGTATAGATGCTGACTCAAGAGCTATAGAGAGAGCTAAGTATAATCTAGAAACTACTCTGGTAGATAAGTTGCCAGGACTGCATTTAATGCAAGACAACTTCCGTAATTTAGACAAGGTCTTAGGCACTCTTAAAATCCAGTGGCTTGATGCTGCGCTGTTTGACCTTGGCCTTTCTAGTGACCAGCTAGAGGTGAGTGGTAGAGGCTTTACCTTTCAAAATGAGGAGCCCTTAACCATGACACTTAGCGATATGGTTGGTGAGGATACTTTAACTGCCAAGGAAATAGTTAACGACTGGCAAGAGGAGAATATCGCAGACATTATCTATGGCTACGGTGGTGAGAGGTATTCACGCCGCATAGCTAAAGCGATAGTAGAAGCGCGTACAGAGGCAGAGATAACGACCACCGAGCAATTGGTGAGCATAATCACTGCTGCAGTGCCAGCACACTACAGACACGGTAAGACGAACCCTGCCACTAAGAGCTTCCAGGCCTTGAGAATAACAGTTAATGACGAGTTAGGTGCTGCTAAAGAGGCATTAGACAAGGTGCTTAAATATATTAAGCCAGGAGGTAGAGTAGGGGTAATAACCTTTCACTCACTTGAAGACCGGTTGGTTAAGAGGTTGTTTAGACAGTGGCAAGAGGACGGCTTAGGCACAATAATAACCAAGAAGCCTATAGCACCTACGAATGAGGAGGTAAGAGAGAACAAAAGAGCAAGGAGTAGTAAATTACGAGTATTTCAAAGAGATTAAGAATTTTAAACAAAAGTAAATTTATAAAATTATGAAAGTAAGGAGACAAAACAACAGAATATTAGTACAAGTTATAAAGTTAAGAGTTTTTATAATGCTGACACTTATGATAACTGTTCTGTTAGCAAGTTATGTTACTTTTATAGGCTTATCAGTGAAGAATGTAGTGATACGTAAGGAGGCAGAGACACGAACAGCCATGATACGAGCAGAGATATCCCAAATGGAGAATGAGTATATAACAAGGGTAAGTGGTATCACTATGGCTCGTGCCTCTGGAGCTGGCCTTGGTCCTGTTGCCTCTAAAGGTTTTACAGAGCGTCGTGTGCTTGTAGGGCAAGCTAACTAATTATAATAAAAATGCGTAAACTACTCGTGATGCGCATATGGATGATGACAATAGTTTTTGTCAGTATAGTTTTATTATTGGTAGTACGATTATATTTTTTACAGGTGATTGACGGACCTGCTTATGATATAGAAGCATCACATCAGTACGTAAATACGAAAGTCGGTATATATGACAGAGGCAACATATTCATGACTCATCGTGGTGGCACTAAGATTGCTAGTGCTACAGTGCACTCTCGTTTTATATTAGCCATAGACCCAAGAAATATCGTTGATAGTGAAGATGTATATAAAAAAATAAATGAAGTATTGCCTATAGACGAGGAAGAATATAAATACAAGGTTGCAAAAGTAAAAGACCCATATGAAGAACTAGCAAAGGGGCTGACTCAAGATATTGCAGACTCTGTGCGTAGGCTTAAACTACCAGGTGTAATATTGACCCAACAGAGGGAGCGCTACTATCCAGGGGGTGATATGGGCTCACATATACTTGGTTTTGTAGGTTTTGATGAGAATAATAACAAAGTAGGACGTTACGGACTAGAGCGATATTATGAAGATATTTTAGCACGTGATTCAAGTAACTTGTATGTAAACTTTTTTGCAGAGCTATTTACCAATCTAAGTGATTTAGCAGAGGGTGGTGCCAGAGAGGGTGACATAGTGCTTACAATAGACCCGACGGTGCAGGTATTTGTAGAGGAGGAAATTCTTAAAGTTAAAGACAAATGGGGTAGCAAGATGACAGCTGTTATAGTTATGGATCCGCAGACAGGTGAAATACTAGCAATGGCAGTATCTCCTAAATTTGATTTGAATAATTTTAATAATATATCTGGTGTAAGGTTTTCTAACCCGTTAATTAGTGGTGTATATGAGATGGGCTCAATAATAAAAGTGCTTACAATGGCAATAGGTATAGACACAGGGGCTGTGAAGGCGGAAACTACATATAATGATAAGGGTAGCTTAACTTTAAATGGTGCCACTATACACAATTACGACGGTAGGGCCCGCGGGGTTGTGCCGATGCAGGAGGTGCTCAGTCAGTCATTAAATACAGGTGTAGCCTTTATTGCTGAAAGGGTTGGGCACAAACAGATGCGTGAATACTTTATAGACAAATTATCACTTGGTGAAGAGACTGGTATAGATTTGCCAGCAGAGGCTGTAGGTATGGTTAATAACCTTGAGAGTGAACGAGAGATAGAATTTGCTACAGCTAGTTTTGGACAAGGTGTAGCGTTTACACCTATTGCCACCATACGTGCACTTGCGGCAGTAGCCAATGGTGGTTATATGGTGCAACCACATATGGTAAAACGTATAGAGTATAATACTGGCTTAGATAAGAAGTTTGACTACAGTGACCAAAAAGTACGAGTCTTTAAACCAGAGACAGCAGAGACTATTGCTAAAATGCTGACTAAGGTTGTCGATGAGGTCTTAGCTGGCGGCAAGCACAAAATGCCACATTATTCACTAGGAATTAAGACGGGTACTGCACAGCTTGCTACTGCAGGTGGATATAGAGACGATGCATACCTGCACACGTTTGTAGGATATGGTCCATCATATAACGCTGAGTTTATAGTTTTATTGATGAATCTTGAACCAAACGGTGCACGGTATGCATCTGAGACGCTAACCGACCCATTTATAAATATCTCAAAATTCTTAATCAACCACCTAGATATAGCGCCTGACCGCTAATGCTTTATATAAGGCTCTTGCAGCAGGTAAAATAATGTCCAGATGCTATACTTAGGGTAATGAAAGACGTTACAGCTAAAGCTAAAACAACACCAGAGTTTAGTAAGCTCTATAAGATCCTTAATGACGGGCAGCGAGAGGCCGTAGATACAGTTGAGGGCTCTGTAATGGTGGTAGCTGGCCCAGGCACTGGCAAGACGCAAATACTCACACTGCGCATAGCTAATATTTTACGAGAGACAGATACTAATGCAGATAACATACTAGCACTTACCTTTACCGAGGCTGGTGTCTCTGCCATGCGCAAGCGCCTTGTGAGCATTATAGGGCAAGATGGCTATAAGGTAGCGATACATACATACCACGGTTTTTGTAATGAGGTGATTAAGAAATACCCAAACGAGTTTGAGCGCATAATAGGCAGTGAACCCATAACAGATATAGAGCAGGTTACTCTGCTTAGAGATATTATTACAGATAGTGAGCTCACACATTTAAAGCCGTTTAGTAACAACTTCTACTTTTTAGGACCAATAAGGGGTAAGCTTAGTGAGTTAAAGCGTGAGGGTGTCTCGCCAAGCAAGCTACTTACGCTACTGGCCGAGCAAGAGCAGGGCGTAGGTCAGGCTGACGACCTTCATCACACTAAAGGTGCACACAAGGGCAAGATGAAGGCCAAATATGCCGACGAGCTAAAGAGGATAGAGAAGGGGCGTGAACTTGCCCATATATATGCTGATTATGAAGAGAAACTACGAGAGCTAAAACTCTATGATTATGAAGACATGATACTAGAGGCTATGCATGCCATGGAGAGTAATAGCGAGCTACTACAACGCCTTCAAGAGCAATACCAATATATACTTGCAGATGAGCACCAAGATGCCAATGGGGCACAAAATAAGATTTTAGAGCTGTTGGCCAGCTATTATAGCAACCCAAACCTCTTTATAGTAGGAGATGAGAAGCAGGCGATATTTCGATTTCAAGGAGCATCACTTGAGAATTTTAACTATTTTAAAAAACTATATACAAGTGCCAAGCTTATAACTTTAGAGCGCAACTACCGCTCGGGGCAAGAGATACTTGATGGTGCACATAGTCTTATGGAGGGCAATACTTTGTATAATGCACCACTAGAGTCTCATGCAGGCATTAGTAAAAGTGGCGTAGAGTTAAGAGAGTTTGCTAGCGAAGATAATGAGCTAATGTGGGTAGCTAAAAATATCGGAGAGAAGATAGAGCAAGGTGTAGAGCACAGCGAGGTGGCAGTACTCTACCGCAACAATGCAGATGCTGAACTTGTGAGTAATGCGCTAGAGCGGGAGGGCATACCTCATCGCATAGAGAGCAACCAAAATGTGCTTGCCGACCCAGATATACGCAAGTTGCTGATAGTGCTCTATGCTGTGACAGAGTATGGTAGTGCCACAAGACTCGTGCCAGCTATGCATCTATCGTTTTTAGGGCTTTCACCTACCAATGCTTATAGGATACTTAGGCATGCTCGCCGTGAGAGACTTAGTGTGTTTGATATATTAAGTAGTAAGGGGTTGCTTAAAGATGCACACACTAATGTTATTGAGGCATTAGAGTTTATGGGTAAGCTCAAGGATCTAGCTGATAAGTCACAAAAGGAGTCTGTTCCAGTGTTTTTTAATACTCTTGTGCGTGAGTCTGGCTTCCTTACCTACGTACTTAACTCTAAGAGGGCAGGAGAGTTAGTAGAGAAGCTGCGTGGTCTCGTAACACTCATCACAGAGCTATCAGTGCGGGACCCAGATTATACGGCTGCTGCTTTGGTAGAGCACCTGCAACTCTTAGAGGAGTACAACATACCTATTAAAAAGAGTGGTTCAGGCGGAAGTGGTGGTGCAGTACGCTTGATGACAGCACATAAGAGTAAGGGGTTAGAATTTGACTATGTATATATAATTGGCATGAAAGATAAGCGTTGGGGTAATAAGCGTAGTATGGACTCCTTTAAGTTACCAGGCTTGGGTATAACGGCTGGAGATAATGATGACGAGCGACGCTTATTTTATGTGGCACTTACACGTGCAAGAGTTGGTGTGAGTATGAGCTATAGTAACCAGTCTGCAAGTGGGACTGTGCAGCTGCCTAGTATATTTTTAGATGAGCTAGCTGATGAGCGTTACTCTACAGTAACTACAAGTGAGTTTGAGCAAAGTATAGACTCTGCGGAGTACTTTAAAGCACTTAACCCACCAGAAAGCTTGGTGCAAGACAAGGAATTCCTAAACGGCCTATTTATAGACTTCGGACTTTCAGTAACGGCACTTAATAACTATCTTACTTGTCCGTGGCAGTACTTTTACCGTAACTTGGTACGAATACCAGAGCCACCTAGCAAGCATCTAGCATTTGGTAATGCCGTTCACGGAGCCTTGCAGTATCACTTTGAGCACTCTAATAGCAAGAAACAATCAAGTAAGGCAAAGCTTCTTAAAGAGTTTGAGAGAGTGCTTGGTAAACAGCCACTTACAAGCACTGAGTTTAAGGAGGGTCTTAAGAGGGGTGAGGAGGTGCTCACAGCTTGGCTAGAGCACTATAAAGGCAAACTTAATATGAATACTAAGAGTGAGTTAGACCTTAAGGTCCACCTACCGATAGAGAGTAACGAATTGCCACATGTACTACTGCGCGGCAAGCTAGATAAGCTAGAGCTTGGCAACTCAGAGAATGAAGGTGTAGTGGTTGTAGACTATAAGACAGGTAAGCCCAAGAGCCGTAATGATATTATGGGTAACACCAAGAGTAGTAATGGAGATTATTATAGGCAACTGATCTTCTATAAACTTATGCTAGGACTGCATAATGACGATGTAAAAAAGACAGGCAAGGGCAGAGTGTACGAGATGCAGAGTGCAGAGATAGACTTTATACAACCAGATGCCAAGAGTGGTAAGCTGCGCAAGGAGAGTTTCATTATAGAAGGTGATGAGGTGGATCAGCTAAAGGAGGAGGTAAGCAGGGTAAGTAATGAAATATTAAACCTAGACTTCTGGAACAATCGTTGCGAAGACCACAAACTAGGCAAATGTAAGTATTGTGAGCTGAGAGACCTGATGCGGTAGGTATACAGTTATGTTAAAATTATTTCTAACATGAATGAGGCACTTAAAGATACTGATTCTGAATACACGTTAGCTGGGCTAGCGCATGATGTTGTAGAGAGGTATAACCCGCAATATCTTACAAAAGGATCTGAATCTCTCGTTTACATACCAAAGAGAGAAGGTAGGGAGTATGCGCCCTCTGTATTTAAGGTTAATATTAGATCTATAAAGCTGTGCACGTCTTGGCTTGCTAGTAATACAAAAGCCTCTGTAGATGACTGCATGCAACATTTTCAGATGCCGTATGATGAGTTAATAAAAACCATGAATACTGCACGAGATACTGCAGTTAAATATTTTGGTGAGAGGCAGGTCGTATCGGAGAAAATAACGTAACTCTAGTGCTTGATGACAAGCCGGTAATGTTGATAACAGATGGAATAAGCCCAAATAATATAGAGCCGATAACAGATGCACCACTACTACTAGATAGCCTTATAAATGGTGAGGTACTCTCAGCTCTTCAATATCGTGTGTTGTGGTCAGCTATTATGTATGTGCGTAATATAAACGCTTTGGCAGCTCTGCTAGGTATGGAGGATAGGTTTAATATATTTAATGACATAAGGGAGTTCGACAATGAGTCTATAGCCATAGAACTTATACTAGAGTTTATCAAAGTCTCTAAGAGCGGTGACGAAGATTAACAACATACATATAGTGTGCTATATTCACTTGGGGCACTTTTATTAAAAGGAGTATATGAATGCCAGACCAAACAGAAGCCAAAATGCAGGCTGCAGCTATGAAAGCCTTGAGAGATGGAGGCATAACAACTCCATTAGTTGCCGGTTTAGTTGGTACGAAAATTTGTATTAAAATTGTGCAGCAAGGGGATCAAGAAGGTGTTAAGTACTACACCAGTATTGACTCTGTGGTTACTGGAACATGTCTCGGCATGCTTCTGGTTACAAAGTCCATATCAGTCATGGGTCACGGCCCTGTTGTATGCATAGCACATAACAGGGTCAATGGTTGGTACATGATGGTAAGGCCTTTCAAGCCAAAATCTATCCCTGACGCTATTGAAAGTTTTACTGTTGAAATTAAATCAGCTTTAACAGATGGCGATGAATAGGTCCCTCATACAAAAAGCCTTGTAGTGATAGAGATATCGCCACAGGGCTTTTATAATGAGAAGTTCATGGTTTTTAATGTGTGGTACTATAGTTTTTATGAGTAAGACAATAGGCATTATAGGTTACGGGCAATTTGGTAAATTGATGCATAAGTATCTCAAAGGTTATTTTGAAGTGCGTATATATAAGAGGGGAGGTGAGCATGATACCCTAGAAGAGACTTGTGACAGTGATATCGTAATATTTAGTATACCTGTACAATTTTTAGATACATCATGCGCGTTGGCTAGTAAGTATATAAAGAAAGAGGCGATTGTTATGGATGTAGCCTCTGTAAAAGTGCAGCCGATAGAGATACTTAAAAAGCATTTCCCTAACAATGAGATACTTGGTACACACCCTATATTTGGCCCACAATCAGAAAGAGAAAATGGTGGCGTCGAAGGCCTGCCTATAGCACTGACTAATGTTTCTTTGGGTAACAATAGATACAATGAGATAAAAGCCTTTCTGGCTAGTGAGTTAAAACTTAAGATAGTAGAAAAGTCAGCGAAAGAGCATGATAAAGAGATGGCGCTAGTGCAGGGCCTGAGTCACTTTATCGCTAGGGCTCTTAAAAATATGGAGATTAAAAATATGGACATGAGTACTCACAGCTATAGGGAGTTAATTAGACTTAAGGACTTGTTGGCAAATGATACTTGGGACCTTTTCAAAACAATACAAGAGCATAATCCATATGCGGTAGATGTACGTAATCAGTTTATGGGTGAGTTGCAAGAGCTAGTAGAGAAGTTAGATACGTGTTAAAATTTTGCTTATGAAGTTATCTGAAGAACTTAAGGCACGTGGGTTTATACATCAATTTTCTGGAGAGTCACTAGAGAACATATTAGACGGAGATAAGCGTACCTTTTACCTTGGTGCAGACCCCACGGCCACGTCTCTAACTATAGGTAACCTGGCTGTGTACATGTTAGTACGCCACTTGGCAGATGCTGGCCACACACCTATACTTCTTATAGGCGGAGGTACAGGCATGATAGGCGACCCAGGTGGTAAAGAGAGTGAGCGCACACTCTTAGATGACGTAGCACTACAACAAAATATTACTGGTATACGCAAGCAAGTAGAGAATATATTAAACATAAAAGATGTAACAATCGTAAACAATGCAGACTGGCTCTCTAAGCTTAGCTTAATAGATTTTTTACGAGATGTAGGTAAATACTTTACCGTTAATTCTATGATAAAAAAGGATATTGTAAAAGACCGTTTAGATGCAGAGAGTCCTATATCTTATACAGAGTTCTCTTATTCGCTGCTACAAGGGTATGATTTCCGACACTTGTTAGATGAGTATAATTGTACCCTGCAAGTATCAGGATCAGACCAGTGGACCAACGCCTTGGCTGGAGTAGACTACATACGTAAGACAAGAGATGCAGATGCATTTGTTCTTACAATACCTATAATAGTAAACCCCTCAACAGGTAAAAAGTTTGGCAAAACTGAGGATGGTACGCTATGGCTAGATGCAGAGAGGACTAGTCCTTATAAGCTATATCAGTATTTCTTAAATGTCGATGATGCTGCTACTGATGCACTACTAAAGATATATACACTACTTTCATTAGAGGATATAGAAAGCTTAGCTGCACAAATGCAAGACACTCCACAAGATAGGTCTGCACAAAAGGCATTGGCCTACGAGGTTACCAAGTTTGTACATAGTGATGCGGCAGCTGCCTCTGCTAAAGCCGTGAGTGACGTACTATTTGGTGGTAAAGATGTTGAGGAGCTTAGTCCTGTAGAAGTTGATACATTAAAGACTGAAGCCCCCACAGCGACAGTGGTAGATGCTACGTCACTTATAGATGCATTAGTAGATACAGAGCTCGTAACAAGTAAGACAGAAGCCCGCAAGATGGTAGAGGGTGGGGCAGTGAGTATAAGTGGTGTGAAGATACTAGACACGGACTTTAATATCACAGCAGGAGACTTCGTAAATAATATAGCGATATTACGCAAGGGTAAAAAGCAGTTGATGGTATTAAGTCTTTAAGGTACAATATTTTCTACTATGGGTAAAGATTATTACAAAATATTAGGTGTGGAGCGTGGAGCCACTGATACAGATGTTAAAAAGGCATTTCGTAAGCTCGCACATAAGTACCACCCTGACAAAAAAGGAGGTGATGAAAAGAAATTTAAAGAGGCTAGTGAGGCTTATGCCACGCTTGGAGATAAGAAAAAGAGGGCAGACTATGACATGACAGGGGGCGCAAGTGCTGGTGGAGGCTTCGGTGGCGGAGCAGGAGGCTTCGGCGGGGGCACAGGCGGGTTTGACTTCTCTGGCTTTGGCGGAGGGGCAGGAGGAGCACAAGGTTTTGAATTTGACTTAGGTGATATATTCGGAGGAGGCTTCGGTGGCGGACGTACTAGGCAGCGTCAAGGGCGAGATATACAGATGGACATAGACATAACTCTCTCAGAAGCTATCCTAGGCGTAGAGAAAGAACTAACAGTTAATAAGGTAAGTGAATGCAAGGCGTGTCAGGGTACTGGTGCCAAGGGTGGTAATACAGCAACTTGCGGTAAGTGTCATGGTTCTGGTGGTACCAAAGAGGCTCGTCGTACACCATTTGGTACTATTAATATGCAGGTTCCTTGTCCTGACTGTGACGGTACAGGTAAGGTAGCCAAGGACAAGTGTAAGGACTGCGCTGGGGCAGGCTCATACAAGCAGATGACAGATATTAAGGTTAAAATACCAGCTGGTATACAGAGTGGGCAAGGGGTACAAATACACGGCGCAGGTGAGCCTAGCAAAGGTGGCACACCAGGAGATATGATAGTCAGAGTAACGGTAAATATACCTACTAGGCTTAATAAAGAGCAAAAAGCAGCAATGGAGCAACTTAAAAAAGTTGGTTTATAATGCTATAATAGCGTAAATAAAAACTAATTATGATAATTACATACCATGACGGAGGATTTATAAAGATTACAAGTAGTGACACTACTGTGGCAATTAATCCAATAAGTAAAAAGTCTAAACTTAAGGAGACGAAATTTGGTGCAGATTTAGCCTTAGTTTCTATAAATCATCCAGACTGTAATGGTACAGACTCTGTAACACGCACAGGTAAAGAGCTGTTTGTCATAGATGGTGCCGGGGAGTATGAGGTAGGAGGTGTATTTGCTAAAGGAGTAGCCACAAGTACTAACTATGGTGGTGAGGGTAAAATGAACACTATATACTCGATACATATAGAAGACGTACACATACTACACTTAGGGGTATTGAGTAACGAGAAACTCACTAGCAAGATGTTAGATGGTATAGACGACATAGATATATTATTTGTACCAATACTTGGTGAGAGTACGATAGACGCAGCAGTGGCAAATAAGCTAGCTAATAGTCTTGAGGCCAAGATGGTAATACCTGTTTTTTACGAGGACGACTCATTACAGGCATTCTTAAAGGAGTCTAGCGCAGAGGGAGTTGTTGCCTTAGAAAAGCTTGTATTAAAGAAGAAAGATTTAGACGGTAAAAATGGCGAGGTCGTCGTCCTTGCTGCTTAATTATAATATGGTAAAGAAGATTTTTAAAAGATCTAGGAACAATCAAGGTAAGAAGTTTTGGAATTCTGAATATGATAGTAAAAAAGATGAGAACCTAGGTATATCTACAAACCCTAGTGGGGACTTGGTAAAGTTTTTACACTGGGTAGATAAGCAAGAAGGTGTCTTTGACTTAGATCAGGGTAGCTATGTGTATGACATTGGTTGTGGCAACGGACGCAACTTAATATACTTGGCTAAAGAGTTTGCTATGGTTGGGTCTGGCTTTGACATATCTCAAGAGGCTATAGAGAGTGCGCGAGGGCACAGTGATGGCTTAGACCTAACATATAGTGTACACAAGATGGATGGCACAATAGACTTGCCAGACGACTCTGTAGACCTAGTACTTGATATGATGGCATCACATTTTTTGGGTGCTGACAGTAGGGAATTACTACGAAGTGAAATAAAAAGAGTACTTAAACCGGGTGGATGGTTATTTTATAAAACTTTCTTATTAGACGAAGACAGAAATGCAAAAAAGCTACTACGAGAGTACCCAGCAAGAGAGGAAGGTACATATATCCACCCTAAGATGGGTGTAGAAGAGCACGTTAGTACAATGCACGAAATAAAGGAGGAGTTTGGTAAATATTTTACATTACACAAGATATTAAAATCTCATAATCATATTAAAAACGGTAGACCAAACAAAAGACGGAGTGTATCCGTCTATGCTCAGTTATAATTATTTGAATTTGGTTATGCTGCAACAACCTCAACTCGTCTACGACGAAAAGTCTTTCCTGTAAAGTTTGTCTTACGTATGTGACTAAACTTTACTATACCAGCCTTGAGTGCATACAGCGTATGGTCTTTACCAATTCCTACGTTAGCACCTTTAAGAATTTTAGTACCACGTTGACGTAGTATAATCTCGCCCTCTTTAGCAGCCTGTCCGTCACCTAGCTTAAGCCCCAAATACTGTGCATTTGAGTCTCGTAAGTTTTTTGCTGATCCACCTGCTTTTTTATGTGCCATAATGTCTTAAATATTATTAGGAGTAAGGTTAAATTAGAGAATCTTACTTGTACAAATTTTTGTACAAGAGATAGTCTGGTATACTTAGCTCGATGAGTAGTATAAAAGAAATATTACATAAAATCAAGCACTTTTATACATTGGTGCCCTTAGAGTTTTTGGTAGGGGTGATTGTTTTGTTGGTGGGATTTAGTTCATTTGGACTTGGTAGACTATCTGCATTAGGTGAACAGCGCGAGCACATAAAGCTTACTTACGATACAAACCTTAACCCTAGGCCTATATATGATAATAGAGGGGAGGTGGTAGTATCTAAAAACGGTAAGAGATACCATTATCCATGGTGTAGTGGCGCACTTAAAATGAGCGATACAAATAAGAGATGGTATACATCTATAAAACAGGCACGGGCAGCGGGGTATACTCCAGCTGGTAATTGTAATGGATTAGAGTAGAATAAGAGTATGTTAGTATTAGACATTGAGGCATCAGGACTTGGTTACGACACACACTCCATAGTGAGTTTAGGTGCTTTAGACCTGGATAACCCTACAAATAGATTTTATGCAGAGTGTAAAATATGGGACGGTGCAGAAGTTTCTGAAGAGGCTTTGGGCATTAACGGGTTTACAGACGATGAGGTCAGAGATGAAAACAAAATGACCGAGGCTGAACTGATACGAAACTTTATAGATTGGAGCGAACAGGTAGCTAAAAACAAGACTTTGGCTGGGCAAAACGTCTCATTTGATAGAGACTATGTACAAGCGGCGTGCAAGAGAGCCGGTATGGAGTACCCATTTGCACATCGTACTATAGATACACACTCACTAGCTTGGATGCATCATATAAATATGGGCTTAGAGGCACCCTTAGACACAGAGCATAAAAGGAGCTCTCTTAATCTTGATGCTATACTTAACTACTGCGGTATACCAGAGGAGCCACAGCCACATAATGCTTTAACAGGTGCACTAAGTCATGCAGAGGTAATATCGCGCCTCTTATACGGTAAAAAACTATTGCCAGAGTTTGATCAGTTTGAAATACCTTGGATAAATAATGAGGCATAGAGACGCAACAAAGCACGGTATAGACATTTCAAAAACCCGTCTAGATGACATAGATAGGGAAGTGGTAGAGTTTGCAATAGATTATAAAGGCAAGAAGGTGGCAGTAGATATAGGGTGCGGTTCTGGTAGGGTGTCTATCATACTGGCGCTAATAGGTTTCGATGTATGGCTTTATGATATACAAGATTTGGAAAGCTATTATGATAGGGTAGGAGAGGCTCTAGACATCTCGGATAGGTTACACTTTAAAAAAATAGATATAAATAATCTAACAGGGGAGGACCTCCCTACTGAAATCGTAGTTGCTGTATTACAGCGCACATTACACCATATAGAAAATAAGCATGCACAGAATGTCCTAACTCTAATTTATAATAAAATGTTACAACAGGGGAAGCTCTTTATGAGCTTGTCTGGTATAGACAGTAAGCTAGCTGGCGGTTATGAGTGCGCTGACTCCCCTGTTGCTGATAGATTTTGTGAGGTGGGGGAGGTAGGTAAAGACGTCTACAGTATAGGTGGTAAAGTATGCTTGTATAATGAGGAAGAGGTACAGGGTCTGGTAGAGGAGTGTAAGTTTAGCACAAACAAGTTGTATAAGTCAGAGTTTGGTAATATTAAAGTAATTTGTACTAAGTAAGAGACACTAACATATAAGTAACTCAAGAGTCGTTAAATGTATATTGTGCGACACTATACGTAGTTGAGTATTACTACCTCTCTCCTTCTACTATTTGCCTAATTTTTATTGCGAATATGGTTATAGGTAATCTAGAGGGTTAAGGTATCCGCTATAGGCAGATATAGGAACCTTAACAACTGTACCAGTACTTTTACATTTGTATTGTTTAAATTTTACAGCTCCAGACGCATATGTTGTAAAATGTAAATGTGGACCAAATGCGTAACCTGTGTCGCCAGAGTAGCCTATTCGTTGCCCTGTTGCTACAGCTTGCCCTTTACTCACAGAAATATTGCTAAGGTGTGCATATAGAGTGGTTAGACCATTGTTGTGGTCAATAAGTATCCATTTGCCATATTGGCAATGTTTTGCGACCTTTGTATTTGTATCTAAGACTGTGCCATTTAGTGTTGCGTTTACTCTTGTACCTATTGGTGCTCTAAGGTCTATCCCGTTGTGTCCCCTGCCGTTATAAGCACCAGAGTTTGCAAACTTTGTATTGCCAAAATATTGTGTGACATACTGACTAGCCACAGGCCAGTTAAATATGGCACTACCCTCTTTAGGTATATTATCTTTATTTAATATAAATTCAAGTTGTGCCTCAAAAGCAGCCATTTGTGCCTCAAAAGCCTGTTTAGACTTACGCTTATCAGCTAGTATTTTTTGGTAAGCACTCTCTTGGTTCTTAGTTGTTTTTAGAAGTTTATTTTTAGCATTTCTATTTATATCTAATACTAACTTGTCACTTGCTAACTCATCTTTTTCTGTTGAGAGCCTACGGGTTTCTTCTTCTTTGGACTCTTTAGATGAGCTTAGGTCTTCTTTTATTTGTTCTAAAGACTTTACTCTAGTGCCAACTACAGATTGAAATTGACGGAGTGATTCAACTGCTGTCCAAGCACTGGCCATATTATTTTTTTGTAATAGTGCCTCTATGAACGAATTATCCTCTACTTCGTTCATACGGCGTAATGCTTGTGCTAAGCCTGCGGTACCGCTTTGTATTTGGTTTACATGGTACGTAATGTTATCAACAAGAGAGGATATTTTTCTCTTTGTAAGAGATATCTTATTTTCAGTAAGTCTAATATTCGCACTTGTCTTCTTACGAGATTGGTCTAATGTATAGATACTGTTTTGTAGAGTTTTCTTTTTACCAAGAACTTCGTCTAGATTTTTTTCGTACTCTTTAATCTCTTTTTCTATTTTCTGTATCTCCCCCCTGTTCCCTTGTATCTTGGTACGTAACGAACCAGCAGACTCTTGAGCATGCACACTTGCTGTACTGAATAATATAGCTATAAATAATATAAAAAGTCGCATTATTATATTATAACATAATAGAATTAATCTATATATCTACATAGATTTTACAGAAGAGTCTATACGATCAATCGTCTCTTTTTTACCAAGTATAAAGGCAACTGTGAATGGGTCTGGCGACCGCTCTTGGCCTGTTAGAGAGTAGCGCATTGGCCACAGTACATCACCTTTCCCTACTTCCTCTGCGTATGGCCACAGTGCATCTTTTATAGTTTTCTCAGTCCAACCATCATCATTTAATTTAGACAAGATTGTTAGAGTCTTAGATAAGTGTTTTTTGGTTTCTTCTGCGGTGCTCTTTTTCCATACCACTTTAGTGCTATCAATGCTTTTTACTGTATCTAGCCAGCCAAGTTCGGTGTTGCATACATCTTTTATGTCAGACCACTTATTTATACGCTCTCTTATTACGGTGTTTAGTATTAGTTCGTTTACTGCTGCATCCGTCGAGTTTATAAAGTTTCTTACTTCGTCTGTAAGACATTCTCGTGCAGTTTTTTTAAAAACCGCATCACTGATTTGTAATAGATGGTGCTTGTTTATAGAGTCCAGTTTTTCGTAAGAGAACATTGCTGGTGCCTTATGCACGCCATCAAGAGTGAACTCTTCTATTAACTCAGTCATAGTGTAAAACTCTTTGTCATCGCTGGCATTCCAACCTAGTAGTGCTAGGTAGTTTATGATTGCCTCTGGCAGGTATCCTAACTCAGCGAACTCTTTGTAGGATACTGCCCCATGTCTTTTACCTAACTTCTTCTTATCTGAACCAACTATAAGTGGTAAGTGTGCGTAGTTAGGCACTGTACCAGATAAGGCCTCTATAAGGAGTATTTGGCGCGGTGTAGAGGTTATGTGGTCCTCGCCTCTTATTATATGTGTTATATGCATGTCTATGTCGTCTACAACGACAGTCAAGTGGTATAGAGGGTTACTTATAGAGCGAGCGATTACAAAATCGCCGAAGTCGGTAGTATCTATGGTTATCTCTCCTCTTACAGCATCTGTAAATGTTATGTTCTTATTT
>JAMONA010000012.1 GCA_027066795.1 Candidatus Kaiserbacteria bacterium | reverse complement strand
GTGCACTATAAATACAATATTGCCAGATCATCTAATGGTAGGATTGCGGTTTCTGGTACCGCCCATCTAGGTTCGAATCCTAGTCTGGCAGCAACACAGTGACAATTCAAGTGACCGTGAGGATTATGAATACTATAATAAGTGGGGGTTATGAAAAATAAGATTACAATACGAAATTTAATAATCACACTTCTTATCTTTGTTGCCGTATTATTGATTGCTGATTATTACATAGGGGGTACGCTTGAAGATTATATTCGCGGCACTTTAACAGAAACTATTGGAATTATTATTACAATAGTATTACTTGAAATCCTTTTACGTAAGAGTAAGGAATATGAAAGTAGACATGTTGCTCGAAAAGAATTAAGACGCTTAACGCATATCCTGCATATTTACATAGAAGAATATAATAGTGCAGCATTTAACCTGGCGTATAAATACGCTGACTACAAAGAACAAAGAGATCTTGGTATTCAAGCAGGATTTCCATTTTCAAACTTGTCAGAATTTTCTTCTTCAAGTTTATACATGTTTGATGGCTTTAATGAGACAAAGGTGGATGTGTATTTTCAAAGACTAGATAACTTAAAGAACATAGTCCGAACCGTTCTTTTCCAAGTAGATTTATCATATTTCCCTGAATTGTCAGTACTTTTAGAAAGATATCTCAAGTATACTGAAACACATTATCCAAAAAAATCTATTCTCAGTGATTTAAAAACCGGTACACTAGATTTAATCAAATCAATGCTTGACAAGCATAAAGGCAATCCAGAATACAAAGAAAGTAACGTAATTAACAGCTATGTGCGTCTGTATGAGTTGTTGAATTACCACATTAGTTTTTCTATTGAATTGGATAAGATCATTTCAAGGTATGAAAAGAAGTAAAACCTACCGAGACACATCAAATCGGTATATGAGAATGTGCTAGAATACTCTTATGGACCTGGCCATATACGGGTCTAGACTGTGCCATCCAGCAAAATGATATTTATATTATGAGTATCTTAGAAAAAATAAGAGCACTAGAGTTGCCTAAAAACGAATTTGTCGTTATGGGTAGTGCAATCCTAGATATCAAAGGTATTCGCAAGGCTGAAGACCTAGATATAATCGTAACAGAAGAACTTTTTGAAGATTTTAAAAAGAGTCCTGCGTGGGAATATAAAAGTAAAATAGGAACCCTAGGTGGCGTTAAAGTTGAATCACTAGGAAACCACGATGGGGCCTCGTTGTATAAGTATATTTATGGAGGAGGAGATATTGATTTCTTCCGTAATCACCAAAACAGGATAGAAGAGATAGATGGTATATGTTTTGTTAGCCTATCAAATTTACTAGAAGTAAAAACTAGTTCTTGGGACAGAGATAAAGATAAAGAAGACGCAAAATTAATCAAAGATTATCTAGCTAAAAAAGAACGTTCCCATTATATACCATAATTATCTGCAAAATATGTTTCGGATTCTTTAGCTGTATCAAAGATAATGTTAGCCTCTTTATTTAGTTGTTCTATATAATCGAAGTATTCGGAGTCAGAATGAGCTCTTAAATCTAGCGCGGTCAATACTTTCTTTAACTTGGCTTGTGCTTCTTCAACATTGTCTTCGTCATCGGTCTCTATCTCAGCTTCAAAGAAATATGAATGGTCTGGTACCTCTACTACTGCTATCTCTATGCCTGCATAATTGTATACATCTATATTCCTTATGCATAAAACTCCTTTGGTATACCCTAAGAGCATATATGCTTGCACCATAGTATCAAATGGTGCATCTGATTTGATACTATACTCACGGCGTACATCACTACCGCCCCAATTGCCAGTTTTAATTATAATTTCAGATACTTTATTGGTATTACGCAATCTTATATCGACTTTTCTATTCTTGAGATCTTGCTCAGGTAAGAGGGTACTATAGTCTATTAAGACTCGTTCTTTACGCTCAACAAACTCACCATTGGTCTTAAGGTGGGATACTAATATAGATAATTGTGATGATGATAACGGCCCGCGCATCTCTACCTCTATTGTTTTACTTCCTGTCATATGTATTAAGTATAGTGTAAAATATGATTAATACTAATTATAATCCCGCCTTAGCTTATGATATACTCTGTGGTATATGCTGAGGTTGTCATTTATATATGCATATCCACTAGACATGGCGCGTAAGCAATTGTTTCAAACTCATAAGCTTGGTAATTATCCAAGCATTAATAACCTATTATATAACCATGTTAACTAAAGAGACATTAATCATACTACTAAGCAGTGGATTGGCCGGTGCTATAGGCGGTGGCATAGTGTCTTTTATAAATCAATACTTTCAGCATAAATTAGAGCGCAGGAACTCTATACACATAATTAAAATGGAGTTATATGCTGAGATAAGCAAAATTGGCAATAGCTATACTAGCGAAGACGCATTTAAATCTCTAAATTCTAATATAGCCAAAGCCTTACTTGTCTGTGATAACAAATTAAGACTATCAATGATAAACTACATGGCATATATTGAAAATCTACACAATAAACTAGAAGATGCTACTGACGGAGACAAGGCAGAAACGATAATAGACGACTCTGCAGATGAGCACTACGACTTGGAGCGAGAGGTGCATAGACACATGAGAGAGGAGTTAGAGCTGTAAAGTCGAATTGTGTAAGAAATACCGGACTTCATCGTCTACAATGGTATACTCAAGGTATACAACGTAAAGTTATGACGGTTGAAGACGAGTTTAACAAAGCATATGATGACTATGCCGATGCCCTATTTAGGCATTGTATGTTTCGACTGTCTCACCGTGAGCGTGTCCTTGAGTTAGTACAAGACACATTTATGAAAGCTTGGGATACAGCACAAAAAGGCCAAAAGATTAAAAACTGGAGGGCTTTACTATATAAATACCTTAATAACCTTATAATAGACGAATACCGTAAGAAGAAGCAGCTCTCACTAGATGGCTTGCTAGAGCAAGAGGGTGTGAGCGAAGGTACATTTAACGAGCTCAACGCTGGCTCACTCAACACAGAGATAGACAGAGTGAGTGCCGAGCTAGAGGCCATCGCCTTGCATAGCGCACTAGGTAAACTCAAGGACAACCATAAGCAAGTACTGCTACTTAGGTATATAGATGGCCTAAAGATTAAGGAGGTGGCACATATATTACAAGAGTCACAAAATGTAGTCTCTGTAAGGGTAAACCGCGCGCTTAAGAAGCTGGAACAAGTTTTGCGTGATAGTGGTCACGACATACAAATAGCATAAATATTATGAAAAAATTAGAAACACAATTAAAACAACTACGGAGTGCCCACAGCATGAGCCTTAGTGAGAAGGAGCAAATGCGTAACTCTATTAAAGAGTACGCCGCACTGAAGCCTGTGAGAGTACCAACACGTGGCTTACGCTCTCCCCTTTCACTGCACATAATGTGGCAACATAAGCTGGCGTCTGTAACACTCATGCTGGCCCTATTCTTTACCTCTGGTGCGGGTGCAGTATATGCCTCTACAAGCTCCCTACCTGGAGATAAACTATATAAGGTTAAGATAGTCGTTGAGAACTTGCACGAACGTGTACTCTTCTCTGACGTTGCCCGCGCAGAGCTAGCAGAGCGCTTAACAGAGCGCAGAGAGAAAGAGACTCAGCGCCTACAAGAGCTGGGCAAACTAGATGAGGTACGCATAGCAATGATAAATAAGCGTGTAGCCAAGCATCAGGCCAGTGCAGAGCTAGTGCTAGCTAAGCTAGAGGTCACTACACCACAGAGGGCGGCACGCATAAGGGCAAAATTAGCAGACAAGTCTGTGCATATACGCTCTATAACTAACCAGAGCTTAGCCCCATACTTTAAGCGTCTGATGCTACAAATAGAGTCTGACTACGATGCACAGACCAAAGAGCTAACAGAACTTGAGCAAGAGATACTAGAACTTGACGAGAGTTATTAACAACAGATGTAAGAAAAAACTCTGATAATCGTCTATAATAGTAGATACGAGTATATAATTATAAGTAATACTCAAATAGTATCAAAATTATCAATTATTAAGTTTATAAAATAAATATGAAAACTAAAACATATGCAACAGTGGCTCTAGGAGCAGTAATAGCCTTGGGCTCTGTACCAGGTTCTGCATCTGCACAGCAGCCGACTATTAGTGAGGTACGTGCTGAGCGTAACGCGTGGGTTAAAGAGTTAAAGGCAGAAGGTAACCACCTGCGACAGCAATATAAAGAGACAAGAGAGGACGCTAAGGAAGTACGTGAGGAGAGGAAGGCTCTTGGCACTGCAGAGCGCAAGGAGCTACGTGCTGGCGCTAAAGCAGAGCGTGCAGAGATGAAAGAGCGATTCAAAAATGCAGATACAGACGAAGATCGTGATGCTCTAAAGGAGGAAGCCAAGGCAAAACGAGAGGAATTGAAGGGAGAGGCTAAAGAAAAGAGAGAACTCTTCCGTGCAGAGAATAAAGATTTACGAAATGAGTTTAAAAAGAAAGCTACAGACAGACTTAAAGAGCGCCTACTGCACATAGAGAAGCGCCTAGACGCAGCTCTAGCACGCTTTAACCAGCTAACTGACAGGATACAGACTTACCTAGATAAAAAGGCAGCAAATGGTACAGACATATCAGCTGCTCAGGCAGCACTTGATGCATCTGGTGCACAAAAGGACATTGCCAAAGCCAAGGTTAAAGAAGTTAAAGAGGCCGTACGAGCTATACTTGCAAGTGACACACCTAGAGAGGAGTTAAAGGGTCTACGAGCACTTATAAAAGATGCCGCGAGCTCTATACGTGACGCTAATAAGGTCATGAAGGAGGCCATACGCTTAGCAAAAGGTCTTAGCAAGCCAGTAGCAGAGGTAACACCAGCCAGTGTAGTAGCGGAGGAAAGCACAGAAGCCGAGGGTCAATAACTATACCCAAGGTTAACAGTACAAAACACCCGATTTAAATAATCGGGTGTTTTTACTATTTGGAGACTTGCAGCTCATAGACTAAAGAGCTCATTTATGGTATCTTAACGCCCATAATGGCTCACTCTTATGAAGACTACAACCGATACAAAAAGCACTATACGGCCGCCTGTAATAGTGATAATGGGCCATGTAGACCACGGTAAGTCTGCCCTACTAGACTACATACGTAAAAGTAATATCGTAGCAGGTGAAGCCGGCGGCATAACTCAACACATAAGCGCCTATGAGATAGAGCACAAACATGAGGACTCCAACAAGAAGATAACTTTCATAGATACACCAGGGCACGCCGCCTTTAGTGCTATGCGCGCAAGAGGAGCAGGTGTTGCCGACATAGCAGTACTAGTAGTCTCTGCAGAGGATGGAGTGAAAACTCAAACGTTAGAGGCCTTAGCCTCTATAAAAAGTGCTGGCATACCTTACATAGTGGCTATTAATAAGATAGACCTCCCTGCCGCCGATATACAACGCACTAAAAATACACTTGTAGAACATGAGATATACATAGAGGGCATGGGTGGAGACATACCTTGGGTGGCAATCTCAGCCAAGACAGGTGAAGGCATAGAAGACTTACTAGACACCATGTTACTAATAGCCGAGATGGAGGAGCTGACAGCAGACTCAAGCAAACGGGCCACAGGAGTTGTCATAGAGAGCCATAGAGACAACAAGCGAGGGATAGCTGCCACCTTAATCATAAAAAACGGTACACTAAAGAGTGGACAACAAGTGGTAGCTGGTGGTGCTATCGCACCTGTGCGTATACTAGAGAGCTTCTCTGGTAAGACAATCACAGAGGCCACCTTCTCCTCACCAGTATCATTAGTGGGCTTTGATGAGCTACCTGAGGTCGGCGCGGCATTTACTGCGTATGATAATAAAAAAGACGCAACCCTCACAAGATCAACCTATAAAGCCATATCTGACAATAGACCTGATACAATAGTAGATGGTGATAAATTTGTAATGCCACTGATATTAAAGGCAGACACTTGTGGCTCGTTAGAGGCCATAGAGTGCGAACTTAAAAAGCTAGAGAGTGACCGGGTATCTATACGAGTACTTGAGAGAGGTATAGGAACCATAGGAGAGGCAGACCTTAAGATGGCTCTATCAAAAACTGGTTCAGTTGTATTAGCCTTTAATACCAAGATTGATGCCACTGCTACCGAGGTAGCACGCCAGCACGGCATACTTGTTAAGGATTTCAATATAATATACGAGCTACTGCAATGGCTAGAGGCGCACATAACAGAACACAGACCTAAGATAGAGGTTGAAAGAGTCGTAGGTGAGGCCAAGGTGCTTGCACACTTTAGTGAGTGCCGACAAGGAGGGTACACTATACAGACAGTCGGTGGGCGTGTACTCAGTGGTCAAATACGCACTGGTAATAAAGTGCAAATATATACACATGATAATCAAAACAAGGGTGACGGACATATAGTTACAGTACAGAGTGGAAAAACTGCAGTAGACAATGTAAACACAGACCAAGAGTTCGGCACTCAGATAAAAACAGAAATAGAAATTGTAAAAGGAGATACTATAAAGTGTATCGAACTAGTGATGGAGTAGTTGCCTACTGGCAAAGTACCATCCTACCCGCACTGTCACACATACAGTATGCATCCGCTTGGCATACATGGAGTCCAGATTGATTACATGCACCGTAACTTACTAGTGTTGCATTCTCGGCATTAAGTTGACATATATTGCTGTAAGTCTTCTGCGCTGGCATTACCTGAGGACAATATGCACCGGCAGGACAATAGAATTGTGGCTGTCCGCATACCGGAGCGTACTCAAGAGTACAAATAGTATTGTTATTGTCTACGCGCACTGTAGTAGTAGTCCTCGCTTCAAGGCCTTGCACATCTCGCACAGTTATAGAGACCGTGTACGTGCCTGCACTGGCATAACTATGAGTAAAGGTTGTTGACTGTTGAAAGGCCCTTACTGCAGATGGTGCTGTATTTGCATCATACCTATATCCGTACTCATCTCCCCATGATATAGAGTATGTGAGTTGCCCATTTTCAGGGTCGCTAGCATTTACCCTCCATGTACCAACTTGGTTAACAGTCATTACTGATGGACCAGACAAACTAGAGACGGTTGGTGGCCTGTTACTTGTTGACCCAAAACGCTCAGTACAGTATGCAGGCGCCTTCCACACACAGGCACGCGCAGTACATATACTTGGTGCACCACTGTAAGACCTGGAGCAGCTATTGCAGCCGTCATACCATGCCTTACAGCTATAGTCTGCAGCTGGGTCATATGCTGGGTCTGGTAAAGGAGCTGGACTCGTCTGCCCACACCACCTACTCCATGCACTACTTGTAAGTGACCCATAATAACCAGTCGGGCTCACTCCGAGCACTCCTACACCCATTGCCTTATGCAAGGCCACCACCCTATTAGAGTAAGAGCCGAATGATAAGTCAGCATAAGTACCACACCACCATGGTCTTGTACCGTTTGGTATTGTGACAGGATATGTAGTAGATGGTGTCGTTACTGTATTCTGCCATGCAAGTTGCTGTTGTAAAGATGCCACTACAGATAATAATGATTGTATTCTTGCCTGTAAGTCTGCCATAGATACAGCACCTGCTGTAATCGGCATTAATAGCACTGTGATTATAAATACTTTTGTAATTAATCTTTTGTAAGTCATAAAATTTTCTTAACTAGTAATGCGCCTATGTCCATATTTCATAATATACCTTTTACACTTAATTACAAGGCTAATTTGAGCTACTCACTTATGAAACGAAACGTATCTATATCAGAATCTTTCGTAAGGTAATCTGCCCACTCTGTGTAGATTACCTGTAACATGCTTGTCTTATCAGCCTTATCAGTAACAACAGTCGGCTGATAACCATCAATCTTTATAGGAACTAGTGTAAGCAGCAGCGTATCTTTATTGAACTCCCCTCTTATGACTATACCGTCTTGTACACCAAGCTCCTTAGTAGTGGCCTCTGTCTGGTCAAAGAGGAAGTTGCCTAGAGAATAGATTATTGGTACGCCGTTGTATACATCAGCGTCTTGTATCACATGCGGGTGTGCACCCACTATCAAGTCCGCACCTGCATCTACCCATGCATGTGCTAGCTGCTCTTGCCTATCGCTATGTATAAACGAGTACTCCACACCCCAATGAGGCATTATTATTATCCTGTTAGTTGGATCACCTGCATACTCCTCTATCAAGGCGGTGATATCTGGAGTCTGATAAAGCGTATGGACGCCGATGAAAATCAGATTAAATCCATCAGTATCAATTAGTGCCACATTAGTAGTGTATTGGCCAGTAGGGCCACCAAATGCCTGTATGTTGTTCTCTCTAAGCATATATACCGTATCTCTATAACCTTGCCAATGATTATTAAGAGAGTGGTTATTGGCAAGGCTTACGGTATTTATACCGTAAGCCTTGAGTACATCTATAACTCCACGAGGAAATACGAAGGTGTAGCTACCATACCGCGCCATTGCTGGATTATACTCTGTGCTTATGGCACCTTCTAGATTAACCACAGCAGCGTCTACTCCTGAGAAGAAATCTGTCCCAAGCTTCTCAAGACTTGCCAATTTATTATCATTAAACTTCTTATGCACACCTCTTGCAAACATAAAGTCTCCAGCTATTTTAAAAGTCGCGTGTACAGGACTTGATACAAGTGTTGGGGGCTCAATCTTTTGTACATGACTATCGTATTCTTCTCTTGTGACCACGTCTGACGTTAGTTGTTTAGCGCCTGTATAGTTCGCAACAATTAGCGATAAGCTAATATGGTTAAGGCTTACTACAGTAAAAAAAGCTGCAATGACAAATAATGATACCCATACCTTCTCAAATTTACTTGTCTCTTTCACATTTATATACTAACATGGTGTAACTATGGATAATAAATATGATAAAGGCGGACGCCGGCCAAGGGTCGCGGAGAACTTAATGCACTTAGCTGCAGAGTTTTTTCGTATTGAGAGTAACAGGCAGTCATTAATGACGATTACTAGAGCTGACTTGGCACCCAACTTCTCAGAGTCTACGATATACTTCACTGTAATGCCTACCGACATGGAGGAAGGGGCTTTGGACTTTGCCAAACGCAAAAGAAAAGACTTTAAGCAATACGTAAAGAAGCACACTAACATGCGCAGGATACCATTCTTTGACTTTCAGATTGACTATGGTGAAAAACATAGACAAAAAATAGATGAGATAAGCATCGAGATTAAAGAGGACGACGCAGATACTGCTAAAGACTCTTAATAAAGAGCATCTTTACATTACCCAAGGCGTCTGGCTCTGAGTACTCTATAAACTCCCAACCATCGGCTGCGAATTTTTTTAAATCTTTTTGATTGTCTATTTTATTTTCTATAATCCAATTAGCCATTAAACCTCTTGCTCGTTTGGCATATATGGCTATTACTTTAGTTATACCATTTTTATTGATTTTAAAATCTATATCTATAATTTTAGCATTAGTTTTTATAGATATATCTTTACGGTTAAATACTTTTGAATACTCTACTGACGCCAAGTTAACCAGTATCTTTTCTCTATTTAATATTTCTACCATTTTATTAGTCAATATATCTTGCCAGAAAGTGTATAGATTTTTATAATCTACATTATCAATAGTAAAGTTAGCGCGGGTACCCATCTCTAGCCTATATGGCTGTATATTATTTAACGGTGCAATTAAGCCATATAGTCCAGAGACTATACCAAGATGCTCTTGTGCATATTTATAATCCTTGATGCTCCACTCGCCAAGATTAAATCCTTTATATACATCACCTAAGAAAGCTGCTATGGCGGGCATATGTATACTCTTAGTACCATAATCACCATCCCAAGCTTGAAAACACTGATGTGTAAGCCTTGCAAGGCGTGGCGACACTTTCATCATATTTGTAAAATCGCTTGGGGTATACCCTTTCATTATGGCTACGAGTTGCTTTGTTTGCTTATTCCACTCTGGTGCTACAAAAGCACACTTAGGCAGTGTAGACATTTCTCTGGAGAAGTCTTGTGTCTTACTTGGGGATAGTATCGTATACATAATAACTAAGTGTCTAACGTCTTAAATAATAGCACATTCACTAGTATATAAGGCTAGTAGAGAGATTGAGTAATTCCTTATACTTGCTATAATCTCTTGCACAGATTAGTCTGTAACTAAGGCTCGGTGGTGAAGCGGTTAACACGCCGGTTTGCAAAACCAGTATGCAGGGGTTCGAATCCCCTCCGGGCCTCAATTGTTCATTTAAATGCCGGGGTGATGAAATTGGTAGACATGAGAGCCTTAAACGCTCTTGCAGCAATGCGTACGGGTTCAAGTCCCGTCCCCGGCACAAATAAGTACTTATGCAAATAACCGCTACAAATCTTTTTAAAGAGTACGATTCAACCTTGGTCTTTGACTCTGTAACTTTTTCTATCTCCCCAGGAGAAAAGATAGGCCTTGTAGGCTACAATGGCAGCGGTAAATCGACCTTACTAAAGATACTAGCAGGCGTAGAGACACAGGACAGTGGCACCCTGCACATACCTAAAGGTATGATTATAGGCTACGTACCACAAGATACTGTAGTAAATAATACAGAGACTATATCTACGTACATACACTCGGTAGCCAGCTCTAGCCGCGGTGAGCAATACGCAATACAACCTCACACGATTAAAGAAGTACTAGAAGGGTTTGGCATATCAAACATTGAGCTTGATACACCCTTGCAGCAGCTGAGTGCCGGGCAAAAGACAAAAGTGTTTTTAACAGCGGCCCTACTTATACAGCCTGACATACTACTGTTAGACGAGCCTACAAATAACCTAGACCTAACGGCACTTCTTTGGCTTGAAAACTTCTTAGAAGAGACTGATACTGCGTGTGTCATAATATCTCATGATAGACACTTCCTTGATACCATTGTCCGTACTATATTTGAGCTTAATTGGGAGTCAAAAAAGCTCACTATCACACATGGTACATATACAGACTACCTTGATAGACTCAAGAAAGAGCAAGTGCGCCAAGGCAAGGCCCACCAAGAGCACAAAAGTGACGTGAAGAAGGCAAAAAACCTAGTAAGAAAGTCGGTAGACCGTGCCGAGCAAGGTAATAACTTTACCCCAAAAGATAACGACAAACAATCACGCGGATACTTCCGTGACAGGACAAAGGGCACAGGCAAATTGATACAAGCATACAAGAAAAGACTTGACCACATGGAGGATGTGGAGCAGCCGGTGGAACGTTATGGACTAAGTATTGATATTAATTCTGAGACATCAGGAGGTGTAAAAGATATATCTCTACAAGAACTTGTCGCTGGGTATGCCTGCGGTATACAGCTCACTCCGCTTACCTTGCACATTGCCATGGGTGATAGGCTAGTTATACTGGGTGATAACGGTTCAGGCAAGTCTACATTACTAAAGACCATTTTGGGCAAGATTACTCCTATTACAGGGTCAGTAACTCGTGGCAGTGCTGTGAAGATAGCAAACTTTACTCAAGAGCACGAGAGTCTGCCAAGAGACAAAACTCTTTTAGAATTTTTACATGAGAGTACACATGCAGAGACCTATGACATATACAACATCGCTCGTAAGTATGGCTTTAAAGAACACGAACTTAAGAAAGAGCTACAATTCTTCTCCCCGGGTGGGCGTGCACGTATTTTGTTTGCACTTTTTACATTACAATCAGTAAATGTGCTATTGCTTGATGAGCCTACAAACCACCTTGATATGGAGGCTGCTGAGGCGCTTGAGAAAATGCTAAAAGATTACCAAGGTACAATTATATTAATATCGCACGACAGGCATTTGCTTGAGCTTATGGCCCCAGACCACATACTACTAATATCAACAGGTGGCATAATAACAAAAGAGGCCGACATGTATGACTACATACAGCAGGCACAAGTTAACGCTGGTAAGATAGGTACAATAGTTTAGTTAAAACTATTTCTTCTTTACAAATTCTGTTAACAGTACAAGGCCTTTAACTTTAGGCGCGTTACAGTTAATCTCTTTTGGATTATTTGATAAACGAATATTTTTTACAACTGTACCCTTCTTTAGAGCAACCTTAGTGCCCTTTACCTTTAATTGTTTAACAAGGACTACCGTGTCTCCGTTTGCTAACTCATTACCAAATGCGTCTTTAGTCTCTGTCATGATTTTTGTATATTAACATAAAAAATAAAAGAAAACCCACGGAAGAGAGTTTTCTCCTCGGTGGGTTGTATGTTAGCGAACAACTATAGCGAGCCAAACTGCAAATATAACCAATATCCAAACTGCAATCACAAGACGCATCCGCCACTCTCCATGGTGGATAACTGATAGCAGTGATGACATATTTACAAATATCATCAATAACCAAGTAGGTGTACGTAGTACATCTATGTTTGGGTCAGTCCACGCTGCCCATACTGTCGGCAGAAATGTAACTGGCCCTATAAGAACAATGGACAAGAATATCTTACCGAACAACGACTTCACAAATGGAGTGGTTGCGATTTTAGCGCGCTCAGCTACTGAATTAACTAGAGCAGGTATTTTTCTGTACATGATTGCCTCCTCCTTTAAGGCAAAATAACTAAAACATACATAAGGCATATAGTCAACACCCCCAATCACAAAAGTCGTAATGCGATGCATCACGACTTTATACTTCAAGTCCGCCCTGTAGGATTTGAACCTACGACCTGCCGATTAAGAGTCGGACGCTCTACCAGCTGAGCTAAGGGCGGATAATTCTAAACGAATTCTGGTACTTGCCGATATGGGCAAGTGCTAAAGATTGTATACTATTTCACTAACTTTTCAACACCTCTTTAAAGATCTGTGCAAGTACACCTGGGTTGGCACTACCTTGCGTAGCCTTCATACCCTGCCCTACAAAATACTGCAGAAGCTTCTCCTCACCAGCCTTGTATGCGTCTGCCTGAGCTTTATTTGCTTCTACTATCTCTAGGATAGTCTTTTTAAGCTCTTCTGGGTCAGACTTTTGTATGAGACCCTTGCTCTCTGCTATGTTGCCGGCTGTACCTCCATTTTTATACATCTCTAGTAGCATGTCTTTTGCACCTCTACTTGAGAGCTCTGAGGCTACTATCATCTTTACCATCTCTGCCACCTCCTTGCCTTTCATATTATCCAAAGTGCCAGCCTCGCCGCCCTTCTCTAGGCCCGCCATATCTGAGGATATATAGTTAGACAATTTCTTATATTCGTCGGTACTATTTAACTCAGCAGAAGCACTGTCAAATATATCTCCAAATGTAGGGTTTTGTAAGTAAAACTCAATATCCTCACTCTTTATACCGTATTGGTTACCGTACCTTTCTCTCTTATCCCACGGCAACTCTGGCAAGTCTTTAGCTAACTCGTCTTTAGAGAATTCTGGCAAATCTGAGAACTTGTACTTAGGTATATCTGGGTCTGGGAAGTAGCGGTAATCGTCTGCGCTCTCTTTAGTACGCTGGCTAAATGTTGCTTGCTTGTTTTCGTCCCAACCTCTCGTCTCTTGTACTATCTGGCCCTCTGTCTCACCTTCAAGTATTGCTAGATGTCTCGCAACCTCGAAATCTATTGCCTGACCCACTATTTTAAATGAGTTAAGATTCTTAACCTCTGTCTTAGTCCCTAACTTACTAAAGTCTCCATCAAAGTAGCCATTGGTAGATATTGATATATTAGCCTCTATGCGCATCTCACCTTTTTCAAGGCTTGCGCCAGACACACCAAGTGTACGTAGTAATAGTTGTAACTCTTTTGCAAATTTCATTGCAGTGCCGGCATCATGTATAACAGGCATAGTTACCAGCTCCATAAGCGGTACACTAGAGCGGTTATAATCTACTAGTGAGTAACTAGCCTTGTGCGTAGAAGTTGCCGTGTCCTCCTCCATATGTATGCGCTCTATCCCTACGCCAGAGAGCTCACCATTGGAAACTAACGGGTACTGGTACTGTGATATTTGATAGGCCTTAGGTATATCAGGGTAGAAGTAATTTTTACGGTCAAATTCTGAAAAGTCGGCCAGGTCGCTACCTAAGGCAACTCCAACCGTCATAACATTTTTACACGCTTGCTTATTAACATACGGTAATGCACCTGGTTGTCCTGTACATACTGGGCATATGTGAGTATTCGGCTGGCTATTAAACGGGTCATTTTTACATCTGCAAAACATTTTGGTCTCGGTGTTCATCTCGGCATGTATCTCTAGCCCTATTGTTACAAAATACTCCTTACCGGTCGTTTTGCCTATTATCTTGTTGTCTTTTATTTCTGTCATATTATTTGCCTAATTTCTTAGCTATATCTAGCAATGCATCGTCATTCTCCCAAGCGGCCATAAGTTGTGCACCAACGGGTAGCCCGCCCGGTGTATTGCCTGTTGGCATAGATATGGCTGGTATACCGGCAGTATTTGCAGTAACGGTAAATATGTCCATCAAGTACTCAGTAAGTGGGTCACCTGCCATAACACCAATCTTGGGTGCTACTACAGGGGCAGTAGGAGTAAGTATAAAATCATATTGCTTAAACATCTCTTTAAGTTCTACCTTTAGTTGCTCTCTTAGGTCAAGTGCCTTCTCATAATACTTGCCTGCATAGCCAGCAGAGAGTACGTACGTACCTAGCATTATGCGACGCTTCACCTCGTCACCGAAGCCTTTGCCACGTGTCTTCTTATACTCATCCCACAGGTCAGAGCCCTCTGCCTTAAGCCCGTATCTCATACCGTCATACCTGGCCGTGTTTGAAGACACTTCTGCAAATATCAACACATAATATATAGCCAGCACAGTGTCTAGTATAGGAATCTCCACCTCTTCAATAGTGTGCCCAGCCTCTTTTAGCTCCTGGACAAATTTATTAAACACTTCTTTAACCTCATCACTAGAACCGTCTACTAAGCTACTTGGTATAGCTATGTTGTATTTATCTTTGTTTACCTTACTCTCCCAAGTATTGCTCGGTAGGCAGGTCATGTCGTACTCGTCTGCGCCGCGCATAACCCTCTGCACCAGCTCGGCATCTGCCGCGTACTTAGCTGTTGGAGAGACTTGGTCAAAAGAGGAGCCCATGGGGTATGCCCCATAGCGGCTCACTGCACCATAAGTACCTTTAAAGCCTAGGACTCCACAGAAGCTCGCAGGCTCGCGTATAGAGCCTCCAGTGTCTGTACCTAGTGCAGCTAGGCACATGTTAGCTGCCACAGCAGCTATAGAGCCTCCAGAGCTGCCTCCTGCTACTCTACTAGTGTCTGTGGGGTTCTTAGTCACTCCAAATGCTGAGTTCTCTGTAGTACCACCCATGGCAAACTCGTCAGTGTTTGTAGACCCTAAAAAGATTACTCCTACTGCCTCGAGCCTCTCTACAACAGTTGCCGAGTATGTGGCTTTATAATTTTCTAAGATTTTACTTGAAGCGTTGGTCACCTGTCCTTTCTTGGCAATAATAGCCTTAAGGCCCATAGGTATGCCGGTAAGCTCTGTTGCTGTGCCATCAGTAAACATCTGCTGTGCCAACTCAACCCTCTCATCAATATCTGTAAATAAGTGTAAAAAAGCGTTAATGTCACCATTACTACTCTCTACCTCTGCCAGATAAGCATCTACAAGCTCACGCACAGTATACTCTCCTGCCTTAAGTGCATCGTGTGCTTTTTTTATACTTAATGTCTTTAATTCAATACTTGTCATATCTAATTATTTAAGATCTTCTTTACTACCAACAAGTTATCTTTAGTCTCTGGCATTTCGTCAAGTATGGCCTCACGGTGCTCACCAGC
>JAMONA010000011.1 GCA_027066795.1 Candidatus Kaiserbacteria bacterium | reverse complement strand
GAAGTCACGGCGTTTTAAGTCATCATGAATAGAGTCACTAAACTTTACCTCGTCTGGTCTGCGAGAGTCTGAGTAGGCACCCTCAGTACGGTAAGGGGTGACCTCTACTATGCTGTCCTTGTCTATCTCTGGGCCAGCTTCAATCTTGACTCCTACTGTGCCAAAGTTGTTCTCATAAAATGTTTCGTCTTCACCAAACAATGCCTGTATCTGCTCTGGCTTAGCACTCGTGGTTACATCCCAATCGTTAGGTGTCCTACCTATTAATAGGTCTCTCACGCAGCCCCCCACTAGGTATGCCTCATACCCACCAGCCTCTATGGCGGTAGTGACATCTATTATCTCTGTTGGTATCTTGGATTTGTCTAAGCGCACACTTACCATATTGTTATAGTTAATTTATAAGTATAATACAGCAATTGTTGCATTAGTGCGAGCTTAGCGTATGATACCAGCAAGCATAATTGCACCCATGGTGAAATGGATATCACAGCGGTCTTCGGAACCGTCGTTGGGGGTTCGAATCCCTCTGGGTGCACAAATTTAATCATGTTATTAATAGATAAACCTGTTGGTATAAGCTCGTTTGGTGTTGTTGGTGCTGTGCGGCGCACCACAGGCATTAAAAAGGTTGGCCACGCGGGTACTTTAGACCCATTGGCCTCTGGGCTTATGCTTATACTAGTAGGTAGAGAGGAGACTAAGCAAGCTGGCACACTATTAGGGCTAGATAAGAGTTATGAGGCCACTGTGCGCATAGGAGAGCGCCGTACCACTGGAGACCTAGAGGGTGATATACTAGAGCATGTGGATATGTCTGGCCTAGATATTACACGTGTAACCATTGAGAACGGCTTAAAACATGCCTTAAAGAGCATGGTGGATACTTTAGACCTGCCAGTACCGGCTTATTCTGCCATTAAAAGAGGTGGGCAGAGGCTTTATAGTAAAGCTCGCAAAGGGCAAGTTTTTGACCTGCCAGTCAGGGCAATGAAGGTATACAAAGCTGAGTTATTAGAGGTTACACAAGTAACAATTAGCGGCGATGATACCACAGAGAGTCGTGATGTATTGGAGGTTAAGGTGTTATTTACAGTGGCTAGCGGGGTATATATAAGGAGTCTAAGTGAGGAGTTAGGTAAAAGACTTGTCAGCGCTAAGTATCAATCCGGATTACCTGCCACTACCTCTGCATTAAGGCGTATAACTATAGATAAGTACAGTATAAAAGATGCCCAGACGGTGGATGATGTGAATAATGGCTTAGAATTGATTCATCATAAAATTGATGTATAATCGTTGCATTGCGGATATAGTTTAGTGGTATGATACCTCCTTGCCATGGAGGTGACGGGAGTTCGATTCTCCCTATCCGCACACAATATATGGTATAATTAGGTTATTATAAATATAATTATTTTACTATGCCTGAGAAACCAGAAGGGAAACCAAATTTTAGTAACCCTTTAGACGTATTCAAAGATCAACCAGCTAACGCAGAAGAGATTATGCGTGTGATGACACAAATAGCAGGTTTTTTCCAAAATAAAGAGAATAGGGGGGTAGTCGAAATCTTGAAGAAGTCTATATCCGACGACTTAAACATAGAATATGTATCAGATACTGCCAAAAAGTTGAGTAAAGTGATAGATAAGAGTAACCCAGACGGTGATAACAAGCTATCAGACTTACAGATAGCCCATGCTATGCATAGAGCAATGGATAAATTGAAGGGTTTCGGTGTCTTTCATGAGGTTGAACAAGAGGATATGGGCAATGATGTTATAAAGTTAGTCTTTAGGCCTACCGCATTTCAGACAGATAAGCCAAATTAGGGTGTCTCTTAGGACGAAACACCACAATATTTGACATATTGGTAAATAGTCAATCTTAATTAAGGCATAGCATAGCCCTATAATAAGGCTATATGCATAACTGGGGATAACTATGTGGATATGTGGATAACGGACATTCACTACGATAATAAGACATGTCCATTTGTATTAAAATACTTATAATATGGCTAAACATAACGAAATAGGTGTATTAGGGGAGCAAATAGCAGTAAAGTTTCTTGTGAAAAGGGGTATGGAGGTCGTAGAGCTTAATCATTGGCGTAAATGGGGAGAAATAGACATTGTTGCATGTGCAACGTCCCGAGTTAATGGAGATAAGAAGAATATTATACATTTTGTAGAGATTAAGAGCACAAGTAAAGATTACACGGGAAACGTCGGCATAGATGAGTGGCGGCCAGAGGATATGCTACATAGTAATAAGATAAAGCGGTTAAAGAGGGTAATACAGACTTATATACTGGAAAATGATGTAGATGAGTGGGTGTTTGATGTCGTGATAGTGTACTTAAACAAAAGGACACGTATTGCGAAGTGTAAGTATCTAGAGGACATTATACTATAGTCTCTTAGTTGTCTTTTAAATAATATTAAAAGGACATGAGTATTAGTGTGTGTAATTGTACATACTAAACCCATCTGTGGGGTACACGATATTTTTCTTATGAGAAAAATTCGCCGTCTCCCTCAGTCTCAAACAGCCTTCAGTCCGACAGCCCCACCGATGAATTCATTATATACAATTACTAAAGTTTGTAATTCTATCTGGACTGGATAAAGTCTTAAAAGTGTGTAAAATAGGGGACTATCGGGATGTAGCATAGTGGTAGTGTGCTCGCTTTGGGAGTGAGTGGTCCGAGTTCGATTCTCGGCATCCCGACAAATTAAACAATATTAGTATTTGCCACAGACTCTCGTTTTAAGGTTAGTAGATGTAGGTGAAAGTGACCTGGTATAGACCGTCCATTTGGGAGGTTTTCCCACAATAGATCATAGGTATCTTTTAAATAAGTTTCTTTTAATATTTTAAACTCGGCCAGTTCATCCTTAGTCAGCAGTGACCAATCAAATACTACATCTCTCTTGGTGAGTAACATGTGACTTACGTCAGCTATTGCATCGTACGGGAAAGTGTTAGGGACTATTAACCAATGAGTAAAAGACTTTATAGCTAGTAGATCTCTATCTTTAAACGGGTCAGCTGACATCCCTTTTGATTCTGCGCCTTGTCGATATGCTCTGTAGTCGTTAGTGGTCTTTTCAGAGCGTACGAATGTGCGTGTTATGGTTTTAGGTTTGTGCATATTATTTATTTAACTCCTGTGCCAGTTCGTATGCTGAGGCTAGTAGACCTTCTTGAAATGTTGTTGTTAGCTCTGTAGCAGGGGTTGCTATCAACTCAGCTAAGCTTATGCCTGTTTCCTCTTTTATACTTGCATTTATATGACTAAGCGTGATTGCTTTAAGGTCTCTGTCTTTAGTCTCCTCAGTGCGGGTGCTTGTGACTATGATGCCGACAAGTTGGCCCTGAGCGTCTACCACCGCACCGCCAGACGAGCCTCCTTGTGCAATGATGGTGCCGCCCAGTGAGATTAAGTCGGGGCTGGCAACCTTGCCAGAGTCAGGCAACGTAAACGTAGACACTGCTTTGATAGTTGATATGGTCGCTGCAGAGTGTAGCGCTCTAAGGGCTATAGTAGTGCCTATAAACTCAGCG
>JAMONA010000010.1 GCA_027066795.1 Candidatus Kaiserbacteria bacterium | reverse complement strand
TGTGTTTATGTCAGCTTCTAATGGCGATAACTTTAGTAGCATGTTGCCTTTAAGGTGCTCACCGTCTCCTATATCAGCCTTACCATCTATTTGAGTAGTCATTAGTGATGAATATATATTATATATGTCAACCTTATATGTATAGATAATACCTACAACAGATATAACAAGGAACACGCATAGATACTTTTTCCATTTCATAATAATTAATTATACACTACCAACCATATTACTACACATATTTCATGATAAATGTGTGTATAATTAATTATTATGAATTTACGTCTAGCAACTATGTTATGTGGGTTTTTATTACTATTAATAATAGTTGCAAATTTAACCTTATACTATATAAGTAATGGTAATCTTTCTGTAGTATTCTGGTATTGTGATATAGCGGCAATAATACTCATATATGCTATATATACTAAGAACAACTTCCTTGCAACATCCGTATTAGTCACGGCCATCCCCGCTCAGTTCTATTGGATAGTAGATTTTATATTAGAGATTTTTGGTTATGGGGCTGGCCGCACAGCACTTCTATTTGAAAATGTGAACGGTATTCGAATAATATTACCAGTGCTACTACATACACTACTTATACCAACGGCTTTTTTTACTGTAAAGCTTTACGGTTTTAATAAAAGATCTATTATATTTAGTATAGGATTCTTCTCTATAACCCTATTAGTTGCTACTTATATGATCTTTAGTCCATCTGTTAATATAAATTGTGTATTTTATCCATGTGACTTGAGTTACTACAAAAATTTTATTGAAATAGTTAATACCCAATCATACGCCAACATCATATACTTATTAAAATATATAATAGTGGCTATATTGCTGGCAACAATATCTCACACCCTGTTAAGCATAGTACTTAAAAGGTGATATAGGATACGTGGTTAATCCTATTATTTAGTCTGTATTCAAGCTAAATTTACAGAAGTATGTTTGTGCTCTAGACTATTGCGATGAGTGCACTATCTTATGAACCAACCAATAACTACTCTCAGTAACTTATATAGGCTGCCTGTGTATAATTATAAATTATACTTATTAAGTATGTGTTCCAACTCGACTTTATTTATAATCGGCTTATATGGCTTGAGAGCCTCTTCTGAAGTATTAGACCCATTGACTATACCGAACACTATACCGTACCAAAATACTACAACTCCAACTACTGCAATAAATACCACACTTATTAACAAATACCATATAAATACTACCTGTGGTACAGAGCCTCTTAGTGCGCCCATTATTTTGTTTTTATAATATAAAAATTGCATACTTATATAAAATTACCTTCGCCATTGCTTGGATTGTAAAACGGGACCACTATACGTAGATTTACAACCCACCCAAACTCTAAGTCCTTACGAAGCTCTAGAGAGTCTATTGTAGTGGCACCATCAATATTAGACACTTTATTTAAAACCCTTATGCACGTGCTAATATTACAGGTAAACACCATTGAAACCCCTAGGATGTTTCGTTCATCATCTTTATTCACACCGTGTATGACAACCTCTACTGAATCTCCTCCGGCTCCCTCTAATTTATTTAAAAATTCAGGTAAGTGACCCTCGTCTACAGCTAGAGTAGAAATTTTTAACCTATCACCAGAGGTCTCTCTCAGCTCTTGGCGCATATGCTGTAACTTGTCTTGACTCACTAAATTAACGTCACTGCCTGTAAGAAATACTGACCTGAAGTCAGTCACTACCGAGCTGGCCCAGTACCAGAACAATACTATACTGAACAATATGGTAACAAACATGCCTATAAGTAAAATTATATTTTTTATATTTATACTATTCATAAATTTATATATTATCTTTAGACACTAGCTTCATTATAAAGTTATACTCTCCACCTTGTGGTGCCAGATTCGATATTGGAAACTCAATAACCTCTAAACCACCATTTGATATAAATGAATCTCTCACATCTATTACCGCTGCCCTGCTCTCAGCCACTCCTGATAGAGTAAGTGTGTATGAACTAGTACCTAGATCTCCACTCACTTGAAGTGAGCTTAGTGAAGCACCCTCTACAGATGCAAGTAAATCAACAACATCGGATAACAAAGTATCAACATCTGGCATATCCGCTGCATCAGCTAAGTACGATATCAATATCTTATCTTCGTTTAACTTTTTAATCACCTCTTGACGCCTATCTCTATCGCCATGTGTGTCTTGTACTATATCAGTAGGTAGCATAGCAGGACTCATGACTCCCGAAGTTACTATGTTTGTATATATTACTAATGGTGACATAGCGGCCGCAGCCAGCATAAGACCCAAAAGACTCACGACTGTGATGACTGACATTGTGCGAATATGTCGCCGCCAGACCATTTTGGCATTGGTTGATTTTAGTAAAAGGTTCGCCATATCACTATTTTTTATTATTAAGTAATAAACCAGCTAGAGTAGCCATAGCTAAGGCCTCTTTAGCATCAATCATAGGTACAAAATTATTAATATCAAATAGATTCTGCCATATGTTAGCCAACTCTACATCTACCTTTAGAGCAGCAGACAACGGCTCTATCATCTCCTTACTTGAGCCACCACAAACTATGACACCTGCTACCCTCTCTATGCGGTGCCCTTTATGGTTAGTACGAGTATCCCAAAATGTATATTGTTTTTTACACTCATCTATAACAACATCTATGGCTTTACTACCTCCAGAAATTGTTACTGTAAATATAGGTAACCCATTACGGACTATTATTATACCGGCTCGCTCATAACCTATGTCGAGTACCATCTCTACACCTATATTTGATACAGAACCAGAACCAAGTGCAGACACAGCTCTTGCCACAGCATATGCCTCGAGCTCTATAGAGAGTACTGTAAATCCTGCACGTGATAAGACTCGCTCATAACCACTAATGAGCTCTATAGGTGCTACTGTTACGCTTATAAAGGTGCTATTACGCGCAAAACTAACTACATCAAAACCATATACCGAGTCCTCAATATTAATAGGTACATGCTCACTAGCTGTAAACTCTATTTGCTGTAATACTGCACTGCGGCTTGGCCTACCACTTAGCTGCATGGTGTACAGATATAATGCATTCTCTGGTATAGCAACAGATACAAATTTACTCTTATGCTTCTTCCGTAAACTAGACAACGCTTTTATAAGCGCATCTTCATCTTTTATTACGCCATTAACTATAGTACCCTCATCTAAAAATACCTCGTCAAATACCTGTGGCAAGCACCCATCAGATGTATATTTACCATCAAGATACTTTATAGAATTTGGAGAGATATCCAGCGCAGCGGCTGGCATAGTCATTAACTCTGGCGCAGGAAAAGAGTCTATAAACCAATTCTTAAGCTTACTCATGACCTTATTATACCAGAAGACTAAGCTCTTATAAAAACATATACCCCAGTACATAAACAATAAGTAAGGCTACACTTACAATAGTTATCTGTACTGCATATCGTTTCATTATTGTGATACCTTGTTCTCCGTATTTATATACAAGCCAAGCACTTAAGTACAACCGCACAGAGCGACCTATTATTGATGCAATTAGAAATATAAAGAAATTTGCCTTAATAAAACCGGCGGTTAATACAAAAAGCTTATATGGTATTGGAGACACCGCGCCTATA
>JAMONA010000009.1 GCA_027066795.1 Candidatus Kaiserbacteria bacterium | reverse complement strand
GCTCAATGAAGGCACAGATGTACTATGCACTCATTGAGCAGCATCAATTGTAATAATACAAAATGAAACTAATAACAGATTGAGTTGTTAAAGAACTGTCCAGGACGATGCACTAATGCTACTTCTTGAACTCTAGTATTATAGCATATACCTTGCCGTCTGTCAAGTACTATTTAGAGTTCTTGACCTTACTCATTATTATCACCAATAGGACTATCAGTATTAAGAATACGATACCGACCGGTAAGGCAATGGTACGGAAGGTATCACCAAAGAGACTGCCTCCATCGTCTGGGTCTGTGGGGTCTACAGGGTCGGTAGGATCCACCGGGTCAACTGGATCTGGGTCTACTGGGTCGGTAATAGTCACATTAACCTTAGCGCCACATGTGCTAGCTATACCAGCATCGTTAAGTACTGTAAGGTTATAGGCCGTATCCTTCTTAGGGGTTATTATGCGGCTACCGCTCACTGTAGTCACGTGGCCTATGCCTGTGTCTATAAAGGCGACTGTAGCACCATTGGTCGTCCACTGTAGCTCTATCTCGCCACTATCTGTGATAGCTGGCACAAGTGTACAAGTAGGCTTGGGTACCCTAGTGTTATTTACTATCACTGCTGCACCACAGCTACCTGTCTTTACCATCCTGTAGTTATTATACGCACAAGTAGTACACCCAGTGTTTGTAGTACTTGTATATGCTTTATGTACTACTGGTGTTGGCGCAATATACGTATTGTTATAAAGATTCTGCCTTGCTATATACTCAACACCTCCACGAGCTTGGTCTGCATAGCTGCCTGAGTACATCACGGTAGATGCAGTATTCGTATTACTGTTGTTGTTATTGTTATAGTTGTTGTTTGCTATACTTATAGGCTCGTTACCATAACCAGGGTTATAAGCATAAGATGTTGCCTCTCCTGTGCTTGGCAGCATGCTTAAGGCGCCTACTAATATACCAAATGCAATGTTTATGTATGTACTTTTCATATATTTATATTATACCACTTATATACTCTCATGTCAATAGCTAGAAACAAAAACAACCTGCTACATATACTGTAACAGGTTGCCTTATCAAGCTTGATTACTTATACAAATAGAGTCCTCTTGCGAGTCTTTGCTACGTATCCTGCAGTAAGTACTACAGTAAGTAGAAAGAATGTATAAAGGATATTCTCTGCTGCACCTGTATATGGCACACTACTTAGTACTACACGAGTAGATGCTGGGTGTATCGCTAGTGTACGCATTGTTACGGTAGGCTGGTTTGCGCTTGTGATAAAACCGTTGCCGTCTACAGTAAGAGTTGTAGAACAGTAGCCGCCCTCTCCTTGAGAGTTCCAGCTGTGTAGAGTGTAGACTGTTGAGACGTTAGGAGAGACTGTCATAGTGCCATCTGGTGCTATACTGCCTATACCATTGTCTATACGTGCAAATATTGCACCATCTGTAGAGTCCCACCTAAGCGTAGCACTCTGTGCGCTAGTTATGGCGTTAGGTACAGCACTTATAGTACAGCTAGGCACTAGGGTTGCTGAGGCAGCACTAGCCACAGGAGTACTTACGGCTACAGCTACTATAGCCACTACAAGAGTCTTTTTAATAATTGAATTGATTGAATTAATCATACGCACACTTATGTTAATAATTGTTAATTTGTTATAAAACGATATTTATGACAATGATATAACCATAGATTATGGTAGAAGTCAAGTAAAAAACGGACGGCTCTCCTTAGAAAGTCGTCCGTTTTAACAATTGTAAAGTACTTGCGATTATACAGACACACCATTGGGTTGCTGGCCTTCTGCCCAAACTACTATAAGCATAGAGTGCTTGGATCCATCGTCCTTTAACTTAAGATAGCGACCGATGTTGTGCTTACCCATTCCGCTAGCGGAGCCTACACCCTCAACAAAGGCACCTGATATGCCAGTGATCAGGTAGTCGCCAATCTTGCACGATGGCACCGTAGGGTCACCTTCCCACTCAACCTTATAAGCATTGTGTTGTTCAACATCTGAGCCAACATGCCCAGCCTCTGCCAGAATACCAATCCATACAGGGTCCTGTTCTGAGAGTCCAGAATCTTTAAAGGCTACTGCTAGTAAACCTAGCAGCTCCCCTTTGTCCAGACTCTTAGCCGAAAATAATTTTTGATTATTCATTTGTCTCAAAGCCTCCTTAACTCGATCTGTAGATGAAAGTTACAATTATAGTCCACCTACTGTATACCCTTAATGTTCTAGTTAGTCAACGTATTAATAGAGTCGCTACTCCCCTGTCTTGTAGCTACCTATAAAGTCGGCGGTGATTATCCACCTGTCACTCTTCTTGCCGAAGCTGTCACAAGTGGTGAGTGTAAGGCGCTTGACCCCAGGGTCTGTGCCAAACTCTATAGTTACGTTAGATGCCTCCTCATGCTGCAGGTTGCTTACGGTATATATATACTCGGTGTCACCGCTTATTAGCTTTATTACATTACCTATCTCTAAGGTCTTAAGCGGGTTAAATGCTTGAAACATTTTGTTATTAACAGTACGGTAGCCGCTAGAGTGACCGAATATAAGCATATTACCGTCGGCACCCAGTGTGCCTGAGCCTGGGTAGCGTACCACCGCGGTAAGTAGCTCTGCATCTAGCTCATCAATATCTGTGGTGTTAGGGTTAGACACTGGCAAGCTCGTTCCTGCTATTGGTATCTCCAAACGCATCGGCAATACTTGTACAGCTGTCTGTGTGGCCTCGGCCCTTAGTTTTTCTTCGGCTGCCTTAGCCTTTTGCTCTTGGGCTCTCTGGGCTACCGCCTCAGCCTCAGCCTTACTTGGTGTACTGTCTATATAATATGGCACGAAGCCTGTTGCATTAAGTAGAGTAAGAGTAAGTACAAAAACCCACGCAGCGACAACGACATGCAAGAAGAGTCTCTCGCCTAAAGTATTCTTATGTACCTCTCTCATATTAATGATGATTATACCATACTAAAATATCCAGACATGATTAAACCCGGCAAAACTCAAGAAGTTTTGCCGGGTAATTTTGTACAAGATGATGTCCGTTGGCAACATCATAGAGTCATTTTTCAGAAGCTATCAAACCAGCGGCAGGGCACGGCGGAAGTTGATTAACCACGTCGCTACAAGACTCAACGCGAAGTGCGCTGACTTGCATTTCTGCAACACTCTTCTGTTCACATGGTGGTATCCCAGGTTGCCACCAGAGCTCAGAACCGTCAGGTTGTATGAATTTTGTTAAACCATGATCGGTGTTATCAGTCATATTCATATCAAAGTTAAAATTGAATTTATCGGTAACTCTTTGACGCGTTTCTGTACCGACTCCGCCATCCGTATCAATTCCCAAATGTAATTGGATTCTTCTTGTCCAATATACGCCAGTAGGGCCGAAGTCTTCATCCACTTCAATCATGTGATGGTAGTCAGATATCTTTAACGTATATTCAACAAAGCTCTCCAAGAACCTTAGCCAAATATTCACATGAGGTCCTTTTGATCCGAGCTCCATGAATTTGGGCGGTGAACAATTAGCTTTCTGTACCATTGTATTTCTCCTTAATTAATTTTGATCAAAAAATGGAAAATTAAGAACGTTGGCACCTTGCAAGTTTGTACCATCTTTATTTTCCAGAGACATTAATACTATACATATTACTAACAGTCAATGATTAGACACAACAAAAAAACCCAGGCGGTAGCATCTTTAATCTCTCCTCACAGAGAGACGCTACCGACTGGGTTTTTAGAAAGTGATTGTCTCTACCTCACTACAGAGGAAAGACAATCACTTTCT
>JAMONA010000008.1 GCA_027066795.1 Candidatus Kaiserbacteria bacterium | reverse complement strand
GTAGGCTCATCTAACAAGTATACGGTCTTGCTAGTAAATGGCCTGTATAGCTCACTAGCTACCTTAATACGCTGTGCCTCGCCTCCACTGAGTGTAGTAGCGCTCTGCCCAAGGCGTAAGTAGCCAAGACCCACCTCTTGTAGAGTCTTAAACCTATCATGTATAGCTGGAATATCTTTAAAGAATTTTAAAGCGTCGTCTACTGTCATCTGCAGTACTTGGTATATACTCTTGCCTTTATACTTTACATCTAGCGTCTCCTTCATAAACCTCTTGCCATTGCACAAGTCACACTCTACGTACACTGTGGGTAGGAAGTGCATCTCTACAGCCACCATACCGTTACCTTGGCAGGCCTCACAGCGGCCACCTTTAACATTAAAACTAAAGCGGCCTGGCTTCCAACCCCTGGCCCTTGCCTCGGTAGTAGCACAGAATAAGTCACGGATATGAGTAAAGGCCCCGGTGTATGTAGCAGGGTTACTACGAGGTGTACGGCCTATAGGTGCTTGGTCTATAAGTATGCTGCGCCCTGCGTACTCTGTACCAGTGAAGCTTGCACAGTTGTATAAATGGCTCGTCATGTACCTGCGGTCGTACCTTGCACGCAGGTTACGGTGGAGTATCTCATACATAAAGGTACTCTTACCAGAGCCAGACACGCCCGTAATAGTCACAAATTTACCAAGAGGCATGTCTACCGACAAATTATCTATGTTGTGCTTTTTGCCTCCTTTTATTTTTATTGTGCCTTTGTCTCTGTCTCTCCTTTTCTCAGGCACCTCTATGACAACATCTCCACGGAGGTATGCAAGTGTACGTGAGCCGCTCTTGTTCTTGTCTGCTGTGAGCAGTGTATCTAGGTAGTCTGCGACTATCACCTCACCACCGTGCTCTCCTGCCTTTGGGCCGATTTCAATCAAATAATCTGCTGCAAATATTGTGTCTTCATCGTGCTCTACAACTATTATAGTGTTGCCTAAGTCTCTTAACTCTTTAAGTGTGTCTATCAGCTTATCGTTGTCTCTCTGGTGTAGGCCTATAGTAGGCTCGTCTAGCACGTACATTGCACCTACTAGCTTGCTACCGAGCTGACTGGCAAGGCGTATGCGCTGTGCCTCACCGCCACTGAGTGTATTGGCTCGCCTATCAAGTGTAAGGTAATCTATACCTACATTAAGCATAAACTTAAGGCGTGACTGTATCTCTTTAAGTATTACGCCTGCTATCTCCTCCTCTTTTTTACTTAATTTAATATTACTTATAAAGTCACTAGCCTCTGCTATAGAGAGTGCAGTAAAGTCTACTATGTTGCTCTCTATCTTTTTATCGCTTTTAGTACTCTTAAGTAGCACCTGTAGTGCCTCACTGCGTAGTCGGGCTCCATGACACTCTGGGCAAGCCTCGTAACCCTCCTCAGAGACGAAGAAGTGCTTAGCTCCCAAGCCCTTACACTCTTCACAAGCTCCATATGGCGAGTTGAAGGAGAAGAGGCGCGGTTCTATCTCAGGGAAGGCGAAGCCATCCTTAGGGCACATAAAGGTGGCGGAGATCAAATCTTCTTCACCACCAGCATCTACTATTTTTATAAAGCCATCTGCCTCCTCTAGCGCATGCTCTATGGCTTCACTTAGGCGCTCGGCAGTTGCCTTAGGGCCACTCTTAAACTCGGTTACAAATATCTCGTCTACTAATATGTCTATGCTGTGCTTTTTGGTCTTTGTTAGCTTAATCTTTTCTCTTAGGCTGTGCTCTATGCCGTCTATAAGCACTGTCTCATAACCCTTACCTAGCATGTCATATAGTAGCTGGTAATACTCCCCCTTGCGCCCCATGACCACGGGGGCGTAGAGCTTAACAGTGTCTTCACTTATGCCTACACCTAGTACTTTTTTAGACTTTTTAGTAGTCTTTATAGAGTTCTGTACCTTCTCTATTATTGTATTTAATATCTCTTCGTTAGTTAGCCTATGTATGGCATCTCCACACTTAGGGCAGTGTGGAGTACCTACACGAGCATATAGCACACGCAAGTAATCGTATATCTCAGTGATGGTGGCCACTGTAGAGCGTGGGTTATTGCTCCTACTCTTTTGGTCTATAGATATTGCCGGAGAGAGGCCACTTATCTCATCTACGTCTGGCTTCTGCAGCTTACCTAAGAACTGGCGGGCGTAGGCAGACAGACTCTCAATATAGCGCCTCTGTCCTTCGGCAAATATCGTATCAAAGGCTAGTGAGCTCTTACCAGAGCCAGAGAGACCTGTGATGACTACCAGCTTATTACGTGGCATCTCCACAGTTATATTCTTAAGGTTGTGAGTACGTGCACCTTTTACTATTATTTTGTCTTTAGTGTCTATTCTTTTACCCATAAGAGTTTAAGTGTACAGTATTATCTATAAAGAATAAAGAGTGGCCGCTACAGAGCTTGCAAGATTGAGTGAGGAGACTCCCTCGCGCATCGGTAGTGCCAAGTGCTTGGTAGCCATATCCGAGAGCTCTTGTGATATACCGTCACGCTCTGTACCGAACACCAGCACCTTCTTTTGTGGTAAGTCTGCACTTGTAATATTGTCTCCGCCTACCTCTAGTGTGCACATAGTATAGCCTCCAGCTTTAGCAAGTTGCTCCAACTCCTTGTTGGTTATCACATTTACATACTCAAGTGCAAAGTTAAGCCCTCTGGCAGTGCTTACACAGTCTGCATGCCATATGTTGTGCCTACCGCTCATGGCAAAGCTGGTGACACCAGCAGCCACAGCAGTACGAATGATAGCCCCAACATTAAACAGTGAGTGCGGGTTCTCTATAAATACTACAGTCTCTCCTGTAAAATCTTTTGCTGTACTAGGTCTCTTAGCTAAGGCTATTATACCAGTATCTGGCGGGTTGGGTGCTAGCTCACTCCATAGGCACTCACTTACTACCTCTGAGTGCTTACTCACATAGCTCACCTCTTCTGGTGTGCCAAACTCCTCTAGCACATCCAAAGCCTCAGACACCTCCAGCCTGGCAATGTGTATAAATTCAGCACCAAAGCGCAGTGCGTGCTTAATAGCATGTGCACCCTCTACCACCACGAGCTCCGTATTACCCTTACGAGCTTGCCGGTATTTGTTTGCTAAATCTTGCATACTAATTTAAATGTAGTTACCTATCTTTATCAGACTTTCTTGAATGCCCAGGACATTTCTTTGTAAAAATAGCCGATACCGGGAGAGGAGTCGAATATATCTTCTATCCTTACGATTCTAAAACTGTCTGTACCTGAGCCTTGTTTCTCTATACAAATACAATTCTTTTTGTCATCAAAACCTAGCACTAAAAATGTGTGCAGTACTTGTGTGTCATTCACAAATGTATCCTCTTGTATATAGGCTATTTGGCTTATTAAAATAGAGTCACCAATAATATCTCTAATATAATCTTTTAATTCTGTTACAGATTCATATTTATTGTAATTTTCTAATATGTCTATGTGCTCGTTATATACATTACCCCAATACTCATTTGGTCCTAACAAACCTAACAAGGCAAGGGTTGTCGAGTGACAATGAGACTTTTCGTATTTTTGTCTTATAATAGATTTTGTAGAGTATTCACCAAGCTTGTCTCGGATAGACGTACCTATCTTAGCCAACCTGCCAACTCTACTAGACACCTCTAGTAAAGAACTTCCGCCATCTACAGATACGTAATAACGACCCTCTTTTTGTATTACTATACCGTCTGTATTTTTAGACTTGTATGCCTCTTTATTTAAATTAGACTCCATATTCATATATATATATTATTACATTAAATCTCCATACTCTCTAACTCCTTCATTTCATCTCTTAGTAGTGCCGCGGTCTCAAAGTCTAGGTTTTTACTTGCCTCTAGCATTGTTTTGCGTTTCTTTTTCATTAACTTATCTAAGTCTTTCTTGGTCTTTATACCTTTCTTGTCTATTACTGTCAGCTCATGCACAGCCTTAGCGTGCGCGCTCTTGCTATGAGTGTTCATGCTTTTTATACTACTCTTTACGCTCTGAGGTGTTATACCGTGTTTCTTATTATAGCTTGCCTGCTTCTCTCTCCTTCTATTTGTCTCACCTATTGCCCTCTCCATAGAGCCTGTAAGCCTGTCTGCGTATAGTATTACTCGCCCGTCTACGTTACGCGCTGCGCGCCCCATCGTCTGTACTAGACTCGTCTCACTCCTTAAGAAGCCCTCCTTGTCGGCATCAAGTATCGCCACAAGCTCCACCTCTGGCAGGTCTAGCCCCTCTCGCAAAAGGTTTACACCTACCAATACGTCAAACTCACCCTTACGAAAGAGTGTCATTATCTCTATCCTTTCAAAAGTCTTTACATCGCTATGTATGTACTCAGCCTTAATCTTCTTTTCTTTTAAGAAATCTGTTAAGTCTTCGGCCATCTTCTTGGTCAGTACTGTAACCAGGGTCCTGGCATCTCTACTTGTTACCTCTCCTATTTCTCTGATAACATCTTTAACTTGACCTTTATACTTACTAACCTTGTCTTCAATGACACCGCGCACCGTTATTTCTGGGTCTAGTAAGCCTGTAGGGCGCACTACTTGCTCTACAATGTTCTCTTTACCGCTCTCTGACAGCTCATACTCTGCAGGTGTAGCACTCACATACATCATGTCACTGACTCGCTTATTAAATTCATCAAACTGCATCGGTCTATTATCTTTAGCGCTTGGCAGGCGGAAGCCATGCTCTACAAGCATCTTCTTACGGGCTTGGTCTGCACCGTACATCGCACGTATCTGTGGCAGAGTTACATGCGACTCATCAATAACTGTTAAAAAATCCCGGCCACCGCTCTTGAAATAAGATAGTAGACTATGGGCTGGTTCTCCAGCCTTACGGCCGTCAAAGTGCCTGCTGTAGTTCTCTATACCACTACAGTATCCAATCTCTTTTATCATCGCTAGGTCTTGTCGTACACGCCTGCTCAGGCGCTCTGCCTCTAGGTTTAGGTCCTTCTTCTTCAGTGACTTTAGTTGGCCTTCTAGCTCTTTCTTGATATCCTTTAGTGCTCTTGCCACCTCCTCTTTAGGGGTTACGAAGTGCTTAGCGGGGAATATGTTCACATCCTGAGCCTCACCCACAAGCTCACGGGTGATTGGGTCTAGTATATCTATACGTGCTATCTTAGTACCTGCAAACACAAGCCTATAAACGAGTTGCTCATTAGCTGGGTGAATCTCAATAGTGTTACCAAGTGCACGGAAGCTACCTGGCTTTAAGTCGGCAGTAGTACGGGTAAAGTATATGTCTATAAGCTGACGCAATAGGCCAGTACGACTCTCTGTGCCCCCCACTTTAAGGTCAAGTATCACCTTAGCATACTCTGCGGGGTTACCTATGCCGTATATAGCAGATACTGAGGCTACTATTATAACGTCATCACGCGTAAGTAGTGACTGTGTAGCAGCATGTCGTAGACGGTCTATTTCCTCGTTTATAACAGCCTCTTTCTCTATGTAAGTATCTGTTATGGGCATATACGCCTCTGGCTGATAGTAGTCATAGTAAGAGACGAAGTAGTGCACCGCGTTGTTAGGGAAGAATTCTTTAAACTCACTGGCAAGTTGTGCAGCGAGCGTCTTGTTGTGGGCAATCACTAAGGTAGGCTTTTGTGACTCTTTTATAACATTAGCGATGGTAAATGTCTTACCTGAGCCAGTAACACCCAGGAGTGTCTGCCTACTTTTACCATTAAGACCTTTTATTAAAGCCTTAATAGCCTGTGGCTGATCCCCCGCCGGCTTATAGTCACTGACTAGTTCAAACTTCTTTGTTCTTTTACTCTTTTGCATTGCTTGAGTGTAGCACATCTAGTTGTTCACGCACTTTCTTAGGTAAAGACTTTTTTACTATGTTGTATGAGTCTATTATTAGACCTTCTACAAACTCATCACTTAGTGACTCGTCCGTGATTACGCTTATCCAATGCTTCTTGTTCATGTGATAGCCGGGTGTTATTGCATCTCCATGCTCGTCTTGTAATTTTAGCGACTCCTCAGGCTCTACCTTAAGGTTGACAAAGTTAAACTCGTTTATGTCAGTAAGTGCAAACATTTTTGCTTGCTCTGCATTGCCCACCTTAAAGACCATGGTCTTCTGGTCAAAAGGAAAGTCCTCAATAGTAAATGGTAAATTCAAACAAAATGCGTGATAGTCCTCTATTGTCATCGAGCTTTATTACTCAAGTACTATGCTCTCTATCACTTGTGCTTCTACAGGCCTGTCTGCCTGGCCTGTTGCCGTGTTTTCTATAGTGTCTACGGTATCCATACCACTTATTACCTTACCGAATACTGTGTGTTTAGGGTCTAAAAAGTTGTTGTCATTAGTGTTGATGAAGAATTGTGAGCCATTAGTATTTGGACCACTGTTTGCCATTGCCAATGTATATTTATCATTTTTATTGTTTGCATGTATCTCATCTGCAAAGGCGTAACCTGGGCCACCTGTACCCCACGCTGCACCCTCCTCTTTACTTAATGGGTCTCCACCTTGGATCATGAAGCCTTTAATAACTCTATGGAATTTAATACCGTCGTAAAAGCCTTCACTGGCCAATTTTACGAAGTTGGCGACTGTGTTTGGTGCGTCTTCTGTGTACAACTCTACCTTTATATCTCCTTGATTTGTCTTAAATGTTGCCATTGTGATTGCCTTATTTTGCTCTTGCATAATTTCTTGTTTATCTTCTTTATTAATAACTTCTACCAAATCTACTTGTGCACCTGTAGCCTCTGTCTGCACTTCGGTAATCTTTAAAACTGGTGTCTCCGCTGTGGTACTTGAAGTATCTGTACTACCTATAGCAGAGTATAATACTAGTACTCCTATTACTAATGCCACTAATCCTATAATATATTTCATAACTTATTACTTTTTGGTAATTACATAAAATAGTATACCACATCTTTAAAGTTGACGACCTTATCGTCTATAAATCCTATACCCTCTTGTATAAGCAGTTTCTTTTTACTGTCTGCACCTCCTGCACCCGAGTACTTACCTAGCATACCAGTAGCTGGTAGTACCCTATGGCACGGAGTATCAGGTACATCTCTATTCTTCCCCACTGCACTAGCCACTGCGCGCACGGCATTAGTGCCAATGTGCTCTGCGATTGCACCATAAGTAGTTACTCTACCCTTTGGTATAAGCCTAAGAGCGTCCCATACTTGCTGCTGTAACTCTGTTGGCATAGACTACTTAAATAAGCTCTCGTACTGCTCATATTCTGTGCTAGCAAAGTCTTCTCTGGCTACAAATCGCATTGAGGCCGAATTCATACAATACCTTATGAAGTCATTACTCTCTGGACCATCCATAATAATGTGCCCAAGATGTGAGTCTGCAATCTTGCTACGTATCTCTATCCTTTTTACTATGAGCTTGTAATCATTATGCTCTGTCACAAAATCATAATCAATTGGCTTTAAGAAGCTGGGCCACCCTGTGCCAGAATCAAATTTATCTGTACTGGAGAATAATGGCTCTCCACTTACTATATCTACATATATACCCTCCCGGTGATTATCCCAGTACTCATTGTCGAAGGGTCTTTCGGTACCATCCCTCTGCGTAATTTTATATTGGATAGGTGTTAGTAGTTCTTTAAGCTCAGAATCTGTTGGCTTAACGAAGCCAAGAGTACTAACACTAGGCCTCTGTGACTCACAAACACTAGTTATACAAAGACTCTTATTAAGAACCTTAATTGCATCATCACCCCATGTATCAGTTATATATGTATTGCGCCCAGACCCCTCTCTATAGTAACCATATCTTACAGGATTCTTAGTGTGATAGTCCTGATGATAATCTTCAGCAATATAAAACTCTCCTGCCGGCAGTATCTCTGTAACTATGACAGCACCCAATCGCCCACTGTCATTAAGCGCCTTTTTGCTGGCTTCTGCCGTATTCTTTTGATCTTCGTCGTGGTAGTAGATGGCTGTACTATACTGTACTCCTCTATCAGCAAATTGCCCGCCACTATCTGTAGGGTTTACATGCGTCCAAAATACGTCAAGCAGCTGCGCATAGCTAACTATTGATGGGTCATAGTATATTTGTGCTGCCTCTCTGTGCCCTGTACCACCTCCAGACACCTCGTTATAAGTGGGATTTTTAGTATCGCCACCTGTATACCCAGAGATTACCTCAACCACACCGTCAACCTTCTCAAAATCACTCTCCACACACCAGAAGCACCCACCAGCAAATGTGGCTACAGAATACTCTGCCAAGTCTTTAGTCACTGCAGTACGTTCATTGGTGTTACTCTTGCGATTTTGGTGCCAAAAATATGCAGTAATAGCAACCAATGTGATAACCACAATCACTGTTATTAAATATTTCATATTACTGGTAACTAATTTTAGATATTTATTCTTTTGACATTTACTTCCACAAGTTTAAAAATACTCCAGCATAGTGTACCACTACGTAGAGAAAAAATATGTAACCAACAATAGTTGCTGTAAGACTTACCACAACTATGTTAAGTATCTCATTACGACGCTTTTTAACTTCATCGAAAGTGCATATACCCTTAGTACGCCTAAGGTAAAG
>JAMONA010000007.1 GCA_027066795.1 Candidatus Kaiserbacteria bacterium | reverse complement strand
CTTATAATCACCATAAAATGTGTCTGCTAATGAGGATGCAAAACTAACAGTTCCAAAACCAAGTAAAAGTATAATTATAGGAGAAAGGCAGCATAGTGAGGCTACAAATACTGGTATACCAGTTATTTTAAGTATCTCTTTTGCTTTTTCTTTAATTTTCATGCAGTGGTTCGTTAAGTCTATAATATATATAAACAAGCGGTAACAACACAAATGTAATGCCAGCAGAGATTATGCAGTATATACAAAATGCACCTATTACATAACCCTGCAAGTACAAGAAGTACAATGAATCTAGTGCACCAAATACACTAAGTATAAGCAGTATCTCCTTTATTTTATATATTTGGGGTTTATATACACTAATCAGTACCGTGACAAGCATTATAGAGTAAAAAGCGACCCCAAGGTAAGCCAATGGCATACCGAACATTACTGCGTATGGGCTAGCTGCCACTATAGAGCACCCACCATTTGTAATACTACACGGTAGATCTACATGCATATACCTTGCATAACTCAAGTAAAGAGCATCTGCCAGACCGACCACATTGAGGGCGACTATTATGTTTAGTAAGTTTCTCTTGAAAAAGTTTATCATATGTATTTATTAGTGAGTTGTTATAAAAATATATTGTATACAAAGTTTACAAATGGATCTACTTGTGGCCCATATACTATACTAGCGCCCAGTGCCCCTGTAATAGTAACAGCGATAAGGGCCAAGGTTACAACAATAGTGTAAATACACGGCTTTAGTAGGATACCTTTTATTATATGCAGGTATCTTAGTAAATTGGCAATAGCTCTATACTTATCTGAAAGACTTTTAACAAAATTAATGTCAGTTAATATGTTCAATAAATGTACTCCTGCCAATGTACTAAATAATAAAGTAGTGACAGCCGCCATTGTCTCGTGTGTTTCTATTAAATCATTCTCTCCTACTATAGCTGCAGCTAACGAGCCAGTGATTAGAGTTGGGTACAAGGCAAGAGTTCCGCTAAACAATAGAAACAACTTTATTTTATTATATCCAGCTATTCTATGTTTTAGCCATGGAGCTGCTAAAACCAGCAATACATACATAACTAAAAGTGCTATAGGAAAGTGCACAAACAGTGGGTGTATATTCATAATTTAAATACTTAAACTTTTATAATCTTGTACAAATAAGTATACCATATTAATTTATAATCTAAGATTCTTAAGTCTCATCGCATTAAATACAACTATCACAGTAGAAAGACTCATCACGAGTGCACCCACCTCCGGTCTTAAGAATATGCCGAATGAGGCAAACACCCCAGCTGCTGCCGGTATAGAGATTGAATTATACCCTAAGGCCCACACTAAGTTCTCTACCATTTTACGATAGACTGCTTTTGATAGCTTGAGCAAGCGTACGACACCCATCGGACTGCTGTCCAATAGTACTACATCACCTGTCTCTATTGCTATGTCTGTACCTGTCTTTACTGCCACGCCCACATCTGCTTGTGTAAGCGCTGGGGCATCATTAACTCCGTCTCCTACCATCAGTACAATCTCACCACTTTTTTGTAGCTCTACTACGTGCTTATATTTATCCTCTGGTAACACCTCTGCAAAGTACTTTGAAATACCGAGACTCATTGCCACTTGTTTTGCTATAGTATCAGAGTCTCCGGTTATCATCACCACATTTATCCCAAGTACTTGTAACTTCTCCACTACTTCTTTAGATTCCTCCTTTACTGCGTCAGACATCAGCATATAACCCAATACCCTATTAACATCTGCTATTATGAGAGTTGAATTATCTGGTACCCCACTTGTAGAGAGTCCGTTCTCTTGCATCATTTTTTTATTACCTATTATATAGTCTGTATCAGATACACTACCAACTATGCCCCGGCCAGCTTTATTTTTAAAACGCTTTGGCTTAGTTAGCCTTACGCCTAGTGCCTGAGCATATGCAACTACAGCATACCCTATTATATGCGATGAATATTGCTCTAACGATGCCGCGATACTCACCAGTTCACTCTCTGTAATATCTACCAGAGGTGCCACTTTCTCTACCTCGAATACACCCTTAGTAAGGGTACCCGTCTTATCAAAGACTATGGTGGTAACCTTGCGTATAGTCTCTATTTTTGATAAGTCTTTTATAAATATACCGTGTTTGGTTGCTATAGTAGTTGCAATAGTTGTAACTGTTGGTATCGCTAAGCCTAATGCATGAGGGCATGCTATTACGAGTACTGTTATAGCTATCGTAATACCAAACACTATAGGTTGCCCAAGTATGGCTGTCCACACAACCAAAGCCAAAAGAGCTGTAATACCAGCAAAAAACGTAAGATAAAAAGCTGCTCTATCTGCCAGCTGCTGGCTCTTTGGTTTTGTTTGACGTGCTGCGGCTATCAGGGCCTTTATTTGCCCAACTGTTGAGTTCTCTCCTACATGCGTAAGGAGTACCACGAGCGCAGAGTCCACAACTATAGAGCCTGCTATTACTCTATTACCCGTAGTCCTTGCGACTGGTTTAGACTCTCCTGATATTAAAGACTCGTCTACTAGTGCTGAACCCTCCAGCACATCTCCATCTGCTGGCACTTTCTCGCCTGGTTTTACTATAACCATATCACCTTCCTTAAGTTCTGCGACACCTACTATGTATTCTGTACCATCATCAAGTCTTACAAGTGCCTCTTGAGGTAGTAGCTTGCCTACCTCATCTAGTGCATCACCAGCAGCACTGCTAGACTTGGCCTCTAAGTAATGCCCAAAGAGTAAAACCCAAATAAGAGTTGAAATCTCTATATAAAAAACAGTCTCCAGGCTAGGCATAAATGTGGAGACTATAGAGAAGGCATATCCAGCACCCACTGCTATAGAGACAAGAGTCATCATGCCTGGCATCCTCATATCTATCTCCATCTTGGCATGCTTAAAGAAGACTATTGCAAAGCCAAATATCATTGTGGTAATAAATAAGGATGTAAGATTGCCATATACTGGCTCCGAGACACCTAGCACACCAAGGACCTTGGGATTAAGAGCTATAAGCGGTATCAGTAAAAAGGTTACAATCCAAAACCTCTTAAGAAAGTCAGAGGCAGAGCCATGACTCATGCCAGGAGTGCCGCCAGTGTGGCAACCATGCTCTGGCTTATGCCTTGCAGGCATGTCATGTTGCACACCGTGTTCATTGTAATTCATATTATAAATTTATTACATTATTATTTTATATTTGATAATTTTATAGCTTACTATTATCTTTTTAGTTTATAGACCTTTAATATCTCCTTTACCGCCTTATCCTCTTTACCGCTCTTCATTTGTTCTAGTGCACATGTTTGTAAGTGGTCCTCTAATATTGAATCCTCAAAAGAGCGCAAAGCGTTACGTACTGCACTTGTTTGAGTTATTACATCTATGCAGTACTCATCTCGCTCTAACATCCTCTGTAGACCGCGCACCTGACCCTCTATCTTTTTTAATCTTGTTATACTTTTTTGTTTCATATTTTTATTATATTTATTTAACTTCTACTACTGTCATCATGCCAGCTTCGGCATGCTCTAGTATATGGCAATGGTTGACCCACTTACCCTTATCTAGTGGCACCAAGGCGATGTCTACAGACTCGCTAGGGCGAACTAATACAGTATCCCTAAAATGTGGTTCATTTACCGGCTTACCATTGCGCGCCACAACCTTGAAGAATTGACCATGCAAGTGCATAGGATGTAGTCTACTAGACTCGTTAGTAAATCTTATTTTATTAAACTCACCGTGTTTAAAAGAGAAGGGGTCATAATCTGGGTATGCCTTATCATTAATAGTCCACTCTATACCATCCATCATACCCATGCCGCTACCTGCCTTACGGCGTGCATTGAGCCTATACTCTTTATCTACACTTACCATAGCTGCATTTACCCACTCAGGAACATTGGGATTAATAGGGTAAGCAAACTCTGGAGTCTCTACAAAATCAGAAGAAACCACTAACCTTGCTAGAGTAACCTCACCACCAGAGAAAGTATCTATTAGGTCAAAACTCTGCTCAGCAGCACCCTTGGGCACTGTGACATCTATATCTATTCTGTTCCCAGGAGAAAGCTCTAGAGAACCGAAGTCAAACACCTCCTTAACATACATGCCATCTACTGCTATTACTTTAGCATCAAGACCTTTGAGTACAGGGTTGTATACTCTTGCATTAGATGTGTTGACAAGCCGTAACCGTAATCGTTCACCGGGGCGAACTTGCATTACCTCATCAAGTTTGCCATTAACAGTCATCACATTACCCCAGCGCCCATCATGCATCAAGTCCATAGGTGTGTTGAACTGGTTGTCTACTTGTTTATCAGTATCCATCCGCCAGTCGTCTATTACCATTAATTTATCTTGAGAATATTTAGTACTTATGTCATCCTCTACTACTAAGGTACCAAAGAGACCTCTCTCTACCTGCTCGCTAGAGCGCACATGAGGGTGGTACCAATATGTACCAGAATCTTTAGGGGTAAACTCATATACAAAAGTCTCGCCTGGTTGTATCGGGTCTTGGGTGACTCCTGGCACGCCATCCATAGCATTTGGTACACGCACACCATGAAAGTGTATTGTAGTCTCTTGAGGTAGGTTATTGGTAAAATTCAGCTTAAGTGTATCACCAAGTTTGACTCTTATCTCTGGTCCAGGCACCTGCCCGTTGTAGCTCCAAACCTTCGTTTTAACACCGTTAAATATCTCTACTTCACTCGGTGCGGCTACCATGTCCATCTCTAACACATTACCTAAGGCCTCTATCTCTGCATCATATGCCCCCTTAAACTCCTCTGCCAGGGCTATACGCGCACTTTTAGACGAGTCTGTAGATATATCCGCCTGACCAACTTGGTTATAAAACATAAAAGCAACTACGGCGCCAGCAATAAGGATTAATAAACTTACTAAAAATAACTTACTTGTTTGTAACTTCGACATATATATAGATTTAATCATAATAAAAACATTATACCCCCAAGGGGTATAATGCACAACATACTATCCACAATATGAAATTTTAATTAAGCCTTTTTATTTCTCTTGCGCTCGTTCTCTGTTAGATACTGCTTGCGTAAGCGTACTGAGTCTGGAGTCACTTCTAAAAATTCATCAGCCCTCATAAGACCAAGGGCCTTCTCTAAAGTAAGGTCAAATGGCGGCGTAAGCTTTATAGTCTCGTCTGTTCCACTAGCACGCATATTAGTAAGTTGCTTACCTTTAGTAGGGTTAACCATCATGTCCTCGCCTTTAGCGGTATTACCTACTACCATACCCTCATACACCTCAACAGTAGGACCAATGTACAACACACCGCGCGTCTGCAGGTTAGTGAGTGAGAAAGTCAGTGCCTTACCTCTTGCCATAGAGATCATAGAGCCTAGCTCTGTCTTTACTATGTCTCCAGCGTAAGGCCGGAACTCTGTAAATATTGATGTAAATATACCCTCTCCCTTAGTGTCTACTATAAACTCGTTACGATAACCAAGTAAACCTCGTGTAGGTATGTCAAACTTCATGCTGACTTGACCGTTTTCTGCCTTCATATCACTCATGATACCGCGACGCTTTCCTAGCTTTTCTATAATTGCACCACTGTACTCCTCTGGTACGAAGATGCTTGCTTCTTCAAATGGCTCATACTTCTTACCTTCTCTTTCCTCTATTATTACCTCAGGCTGACTTACAGCAATCTCAAAGCCCTCTCGGCGCATATTCTCTATAAGTATAGCCAAGTGTAGCTCTCCTCGCCCACTTACCTTATATGGCATACTATCAAGCTCTACATCTAGGCCTACGTTTATCTCTAGCTCCTTCTCTAGCCTGTCTCGTATTTGTCTACTGGTTAAGAACTTACCACTCTGACCAGCAAATGGTGAATCGTTCACAAACATATGCAATGACAAGGTAGGTTTGTCTATAGTAATGGCTGGTAGCGGCTCCTCATCTTCAGTATTAGATATTGTCTCCCCAATATATATCTCTGGTATACCCGATAATATTACGATATCTCCTGCGGTTGCCTCATTAACCTCTTTCTTTTGCGTACCTTCAAACGTGTATAGCTTACTAAGTTTGCCAGTATATTTTTTACCTTCTGCATCTTGTATAAATACCTTAGACTTATCTGTAAGCACACCGCTATATATACGACACACACCCATGCGGCCTAGAAAATCATCATAGGCTAAGTTAAATACCTGTGCTCGTAACGGCTCGTCTGCTAACTTATCTCCACTTGCTGGCTCCACCTTCTCTAATATTAAATCAAGCAGTGGAGTTAGGTCTGTGCTGTCATCGGCCATGTCTTTTTTAGCTATACCGTCTCGGCCTACGGCATATATAGTCTCAAAGTCTAGCTGCTCATCTGTAGCACCCAAGTCCATAAATAATTCATACACCTCTTCTTGTGCCTTGTCTACGTCTGCACCAGGTTTGTCTATCTTATTAAGTACTAGTATAGGATTAAGCCCTAACTCTAGAGATTTCTTTAATACAAACTTAGTCTGCGGCATAGGTCCTTCTTGGGCATCTACTATTAGTAGCACCGAGTCTATAGAACGCAGCACTCGCTCTACTTCAGAGCCGAAGTCAGCATGGCCTGGAGTGTCCAATATGTTTATCTTAGTATTTTTATATACCAATGATGTGTTTTTAGCATATATAGTTATACCTCGCTCCTGCTCTATCTTGTCTGAGTCCATAGACACACCCTTTTGTACCATCCCAGCTTGTTCTAGCATCGCATCAGTAAGAGTTGTTTTACCGTGGTCTACGTGGGCTATTATTGCTATGTTTCTAATTTCCATATTATATTTAAATTACGTGAATTTGAGGTCATACTATACTCTATTTCTATACTTTTGCCAGCATCTCACCACCTAATACGGTATAAAAATAATGCATTTGATATATAAATCTGTTAGTATACATCACAATGTATATCGAAGTTTTTACAGCTGGGTTTGCTATTATGCTAGTATCGCTATCTGGAGTACTCTTTATGTGGCACGGGCTAAAGGATATTATGCAGCGTAACTTAAAGTTTCTAGTCACTTTTGCTATGGGTGTTTTTAGCGCTACTTTATACTTAATGCTAATAGAAACAATGCACCTAAACGCAAAGCTTGGAACAGTAGCCATTGCGGCTGCAGCTGGTGCTCTAGTACTCGAGGTATTACAAAGACTCATACCAGAGGCTCACCACCACCATGGCTCAGATGAGGCAGAGTGTTGTGAGTATGACCACGGACAGCAAGTTAGTAAAATCAACCCTAACCGAATACTATTAGGAGACGCGGCACACAACATAGGAGACGGAATAATGCTGGTACCAGCTTATATGCTTAGTTTTCACGTAGGACTCTCGGTTACAGTCGGTATAATATTACATGAAATAGTACAAGAAATTTCTGAATTCTTTATCCTAAAAGAGGCTGGGTATAGTACGAAACGCGCATTATTGAGTAATTTTGCAGTGTCTTCTACTATATTTATAGGCATAGGTATTAGCCTACTTGTGGCCAATGCTACCGATTACTCACACCTACTGATAGCATTTGCGGCTGGAGCTCTCTTATACATTATAATCCGTGACCTACTGCCACACACCATTGAACGCATACGTCACGAAGGCAAAGCAGTACAACATATAACAATACTTATTATTGGAGCCACTGTGATGCTTCTTACGGCACACATATTACCACACTAGGTCATAGTTACTATAAGTCTGACTTATCAATATCTAATTCACCGTCTTTAAGCCAGACACTCCTATCTACATGCTCCATATCATCTGGTTCGTGAGTTACCATTATGATAGTCTGGTCATGATTATCTACCAAATCTCGCATAGTCTCTAGCACAACCTTAGACGAGTCGGAGTCAAGGTTAGCTGTAGGCTCATCAGCATAAAGTATTGCAGGTTTGTTGACTATCGCTCTGGCTATTGAGACCCTCTGCTGTTGTCCACCTGACAGCTCACTTGGTAAGTGGTGCTCAAGACCGCTTAAGCCCACCTTCTTTATTGTGGCTAATACGTCGTCTTTATACTCCGCTATACTGTACCCAAGTGCCTGCATCGGCAGTGCAACATTTTCAAAAAGTGTAAGCTCAGACAGTAGTGCGTAATCTTGAAAGATATAGCCTATAAAGTTTAATCTGAAATCAGTCTTCTCTTGTTCACTCATCTCTGATACATGCCTGCCGCTAATCTGCACTGTGCCAGACGTAGGTACATCTAACAGAGCTACCTGATGTAAAAATGTAGACTTACCAGAGCCAGAGCGACCCATAAGTGCTATAAACTCACCCTTCTTAAACTCTAAACTAATATTCTTAACAGCATGTACTGGTGTCGCACTACCTAGATGATAGGTCTTAGTAAGACCATTTACTTTTAAAATTATATCGTCTTGTTTTGTTTGAACTGAATTTGTCATACTAATGATAGAGTAAGTCTAATATCTTTTTGCGAATCTCTTGCATTGCTGGTACGCTCGAGCCAATAAAACCTGCAAACAAGAAAAACAGAACACTTGACGTAATAGAGCTACTTTTTAAAAAAGGTACTACGTCTCCCATCGGCAGATCTATAGGGTGCAAGGCAAAAGCTGCAATAATAACAAACTGCATTAATAAATATCCTAGTATTGAACCAAGAACTGTATAAAAGACACCTCTCATAATGTAGGAATTAATAATGATACTCTCTTTAATGCCTATGGCCTTGAGTATGCCGACTTGTCGCCGCTTGTTTACAATATCTACAAATATTATTATAAATATAACAAGTCCTGCTACCAAGGCACCGATTACCCTCAAGATAGAGCCTATCATGTCAAAAGATTTTTCTATACCTGCGCCTTGTATCGATTTTTCTTGCCATGTTGCTATCTCATATTGAGAAAAGCGAGACTGTTGTAACTCCTTTTCTACAACAGTAGACTTACTCTGGTCTGATAAACGCACTATTATTTTTGTTGTTTCGTCGTTTATTTTTAGTATTGAACGCATCTC
>JAMONA010000006.1 GCA_027066795.1 Candidatus Kaiserbacteria bacterium | reverse complement strand
CCTTAGGCCTGGCTTCTTACGCTCTACTGAGCGTGGGTCTCGCTTAAGGTAACCTTGTGCCTTAAGGTGGTCTCTTAGCTCTGCATTGTGCTCTATAAGCCCACGAGCTATACCGTGACGCAGTGCCTCTGCCTGTGCTGATACGCCACCGCCTTTAATAACAGCTGTAACTGCAAATGTAAGGCTAGGAGCATCGTCACCTGTCTTGAACACGTCTAATATTGTCTCTTGTAGAGCTTTTGTTGGGAAGTACTCCTCAAACTTCTTAGCCTTCATCTTACCCTCAACCTCTGACAAAATCTCTATTTTGGTCTTGCTTGCCTCAGTAATGCGCACACGAGCACTTGCTGTCTTGCGGCGTCCTACTGTCTCTATGTATTTATCTTTTGCCATATTTATTATTTAATTATAAGATTCTTCATCATCGGCTTACGCAGCTTGTTATTTGGCAACATGCCGTATACAGCCTTACGTAGCACCTCTGCAGCACCATGCTGCTCTACTACACTTGCCATAGTAAACACTTTACGACCACCTGGGTATCCTGAGTATCTCTGGTACTCTTTCTCGCCTAACTTTTTGTCACTAAAGGCTAGTTCATTAACCCCTTCTACAATGACCTTAATAGCCACTACTTTGTTTGGTGTAAACTCTGGAGAGTCTTTACCCATAAGCACCATAGCTATCTCGCTAGATACTCGACCCAGCTTTTTACCAGCTATATTTATTTTATATTCTTTTATATTTGAGTCTGTCATAGTATATTATTTAACGAATTCTATACGAGCATGGTCACGAGTACTAGCAGAAAACTTAGCAAGCTTAGTAATGCGAGTATATCCTCCTGGACGCTCTTTGTATTCTTTTGCTAGTTCGTCATGTAGCTTCTTACTTGTCTCCTCATCGTTACCTAGTCTTGAGGTTATTACACGCCTACTTGCTACAGTATCTTTCTTAGCCAACGTAACTAACTTTTCTACCATTGGGCGAATCTCCTTAGCTTTGGCAAGAGTAGTCTCTATAGAACCCTCTAACACTAACGCACGCATAAGTGAGCGTAACAATGCTGTACGTACCTTACGTACTCTTCCGAATTTTCTTTGTTTGTTCTGATGCTTCATAATATATTTAATCTAAAACTTATGCTCTAAGTGTTACTCCATAATTAGACAAGGCACGCTTTATCTCTTGTAAACCCTTTTGCCCCAAGCCTTGTATACCTAAAAGGTCCTCTTCTCTCTTGCGTACAAGTCCTCCTATAGTACGAATACCTGCCTCCGTCATGGCTGCCTCAACTCTCTGAGAGAGTTTAAGCTCCTCTATACGTGTCTTGAAAATCTCTGCAGTGTCTGCTGCCTTCTCTTTCTTTGGCTCCACCACCTCTTCATCTACAACATCCGCCACTAGTTCTATCTCTGGCTCTTCCTCCTTAAAGCCAATTATGGCCTTAAGTTGATGTATCATAATCTCTATAGACTTCTCTAACGCCTCATGTGCACTAAGAGTACCGTCTGTCTCTATGAATATTCTTAATCTGTTATAGTCTGTCCTGTCTCCTACACGCATGTTCTCTACCTCGTAGTTAACACGCTTAATAGGTGCAAAAGCAGCGTCTAGGGCAATAGCACCTATGTCTACCTTTTCTTTATTTAGAGACTCCTTAGGTACGTAACCAAGACCAGTCTCAATCTTAAACTCCATCTCTATACTTGTCTTACCTGTCACCTCTAATATGTGCTGGTCTTTATTAAGAACCTCCACTTGCCCCGGGACCTCTATATCTGCTGCAGTTACAGTCTTGGGACCCTTTATTGAAAGCTTAAGCGTCTGCTCCTCAGTACTCGTAGTCTTAAAACGTACCTTCTTAAGGTTAAGTAGTATTCTCACCACATCTTCCTCGACACCGTCTATAGTAGAAAACTCGTGACTAACACCGTCTATCTTTACGCTTGTTATCGCTACTCCAGGCAATGATGACAATATGATACGGCGCAATGAGTTACCTACAGTGTGACCGTAGCCAGGATAAAACCCATCTATCTCATAGATACCACGTGTATCGCTCTCTTCTACGACTCGTGGCTTTGTTGGTAATGATACTTGGTAATCTGACATATTAAATTATTTAAAGAAGGCTTAATAAAAATTGAATAACTATTGTTAACGACTATAGAACTCGAACACGGCTTGGTAATCAAACAGTGTGGCTCCGCTCTCATAAGTTGGTACTGACTTAACCTTAGCTGTAAGTTTCTTCATATCTACTGTGAGCCAATTTGGTGCTGTAGCATTAGAAAGTGTAGCATTAGCAAATACTGTCTTACTCTTGCTGCCAGTACGTACCTCCACCTGATCATCTATCTTAGTGCCATACGATGGTGACTTAAGCTTGCTGCCATTTACTGTTATGTGTCCGTGCGCTACTAGCTGACGTGCCATACGCCTTGTAGCTGCAAATCCTGCCCTGTATATTACATTATCAAGGCGCATCTCTAGAGCAGCATGCATAGTAGGCACTGTATCTGCACTGGCCGTAGCAAGTGTTATGTACTTACGTAGTTGCTTCTCTGTAATACCGTATGAGAAGCGTACCTTCTGCTTCTCTATAAGCTGTTTACCGTAATCTGACATACCACGACGCCTAGGACCGCCCTTACGAGCGCGAGCCTCTGCAAGCTGAAACTTTTGTGTCTGGCATTTTTCAAAAATGCCTCCACCTAATCTTTTACATATTTTGTACTTTGGTCCAATTTTCATAATTTATATATAATTGTTTATACTATACGCGCCTTGCCTTAGGTGGTCTTGGGCCATTATGCGGTACAGGTGTCTCGTCTTTTATACTGGTAAGGTTGATGCCTACAGCTACAAATGCCCTTAATGCACTCTCTCTACCTTGTCCTACACCTTTTATTACTGCCCTAACCTCTTTAACACCCATCATCTTAGCTTTTTCTCCTACTACCTCTCCTACCTTTGCAGCAGCGAATGGTGTACTCTTTTTAGCTCCTGAAAATCCTAGGGCACCTGAAGATGACCATGTAACAACGTTACCATCATTGTCAGATAAGTTTACCTTAGTATTATTGTATGTTGATTGTATATTAAGTACTCCCTCAGCCATTTTTCTCTTGCTTGTCTTTGCTAGTGCACGAGCCTTAAGCCCCTTACTCATTGTACTACCTTTCTTTTTTACAATTCTTTTCTTTCCCATAATTATATAATATTACTTCTTTTCTACCTTAGTTTTACCACTTGTCATTGTTTTACGAGCCTTATGCATGGCATGTATACCACTTGGAGCGGTACGGTTATTTGTCTTGGTAGTCTGCCCACGCAATTTCATACCACGACTGTGTCTATCACCTCGTCTTGAACCTATGTCTTTAAGGCGCTTTATATTAGAGGCTTTCTCTCTTTTTAAATCTCCCTCTATTGTAATAGCCTCCACAGCAGTACGCACCTCAGCCTCCTTATCTGATTTTATATCAGTTGGCTTACTCGCGGTATCTATACCTAACTTAGTTAGGATCTGTTGTGCTCGTGACAAACCAATGCCGTACACAGCTGTAAGCCCATACTCAAGTCTTTTATTATCTGGTATTGTAATTCCTGCAATTCTCATAACTCAATCTATTTGCTTATATAATATTAAATTTAACCTTGTCTCTGCTTATGCCTTGGGTTGACTTTGCAGATTACTCGTACTCTGCCATTACGGCGTAACACCTGACAATCCTTACAAATCTTTTTTACTGATGATTTTACCTTCATGTTATGTTTGTCTTCTTGTTATGCGGGCCTTACCTCCATATGGGTCTAACACCATCTGTACAGTATCACCAACGAGAACTTTTATACGATACTTACGCATCTTACCTGAGAGGAATCCGACTATCTCTTGATCGGTCTGATTTACTACAATGCGAAACATTGCATTAGGTAACATCTCCGTTACCGTCCCTTCAGATAATTCTTGTTCTTGTTTTACCACAACTAATTTTTAACCTACCACACAAATGACGGCAGATTGGGCCAAATACTACCAAGTAACAGGAGTAATGTCAAATTTAATAACTCACCCCACGAGTATACCTGTTAGCTGGGTCCCAAATCATATAACCACCAGTTACACCCGCGTCTCTATTAGCCTGTATTTGGGCGTTCACCTCTGGTATACCATAGTCTCCACCATAGTCAAAATCTTGTATCCACGCCCTTAATTTACCTGTACTATATGCTGGCTTCTTGTACAAAACTGGACCTTGCTGCTCTAGAACCTGTTCAACACCTCCATCTGTGGTTGTGGTTTTTGACTCTATCTTAGTGTATGCCATGCTGGCAATCCTAGTCTCTGTGGCCACTGTGCGTTCTACAGCCTTCTTCATAGAGTAGTGAACTATTTCATAGGAGTGGTCATTAACGTTAGAAAATCCTAAGAAGCCCTTAGGGTAGTGACTCGGATATACCATTGGTGCAATCACATCAAAATACGGAAGCGCGCGCTCTAGAACCTGCCCAATAGTTAAGTCATCATAATTTGTAGCAGTCATGCCAAATAGGTCTGCAGATGTATACGGTATCTCACCACGTGCATTTGGCTTACTTAATTCTTTATGAAGATATATGAAAAATTCTTCAAGATTTGCAGCACGTCTGGCGTCTGTAACCACACCATTTACTCCAGAGTGGGTATAGTAGACATTACTCATAGGTCCGTCTGACGGGTAACGTACGTAGTCAAAGTTAAGCTCATCAAAACCTAATAAATCATGAGACTCTTTAGAAAGCGCTACGATATAATCCCAATACTCTTTAGCTCCTACATCTATAAATTGCAGACCTTTATGATCTGCCCATGGAACAGTCGGAGCACTAGCCTTATGCACTGCTAGCCCAGGATGATGCTTAGCATATAGGGGGTCTTGGAAGACTGTAATGCGCCCAATTACATATATACCCTTACTGTGCAATAGCTCTATAAATTCTTTAACGTCTCTTATCTTGCACCCACTGCCTTCTTGGCCTTGCTCTAGTATAGCCGCCTTAGTAGGCACTGCTATGGTACCAGTATAATCTTTAATATCTATAATTATAGAGTTAAGCTCTGTGCTGTCTATAAGGCTGACTAACTTATTACGCAACACTTTACTGGCGCCGTAGCACGCAGTCATATATACCGCCCTAACCTCACTTGGCATCTCTTGGTGCACCATCTTAGGTCCAGCTACTATTGTTGGCTCAGTTATAGTATCAGCTATTGAGGTATACGATAATGAACTTATAGGTACTGGGCCTATAGAAGTTAGCCACCACGCTAAAGATAGTATAAGTAGAGCAACTATAGACCCTATAATAGTTCGCGCTGATGGCTTAAAGTTTTTTATCATTACACAGCAGTATACTAGCTGCTGACAATAACTACAAACTCACCTCTCTGTTTTTGTGGATTGGCCTCTAAAATTTCTAATAATTCTGTAGAGTTACCTTGCAATACCTCCTCATGCATTTTTGTAATCTCTCTGGCTAAAGTGACACTCTTGTCTGGTAGATGTTCTGTAAATTCTCTAAGTAATTTTACAATCCTGTGTGTAGATTCATAAAGTACTACTGTATGCTCTGCAACTGCAAGACCCTTAAGAGCTGTTTGCCTACCCTTCTTTTGTGGTAGGAATCCTAAAAATGTAAACCTATTTGTAGGTACACCCGCTATACTCAGCGCAGCGGTTAATGCACTAGCCCCAGGTATACTAACCACCTCTACTCCTTTTGCTTTAGCAGCAGAGACTAACCTTACACCAGGATCACTTATGCCAGGGGTACCAGCGTCGCTTACGTATGCGACATCTTTACCACCCTGTAATAATTCAATAGCCAAACCTAGCTTATGCTCTTCGGTACGAGCGTTTAGGCTCTGCATCTTTACCTCTATACCGTAGTGGTGTAATAACCTACCCGTAACACGAGTATCCTCACAAAATACTACATTAACTTCTGCTAGTACGCGCAGAGCCCGCAAAGTAATATCCTCAAGATTGCCGATAGGTGTTGCTATTATATATAGTTTGCCGTTACTAGTATCAATGTCCATAAATGCGAGTATAGCGCAATAATACTCTATTACAATATAAAAAGAGTGCCTCATAACTGGCACTCTTATAAGCGGACTCCATGGGGACGGTAAGCCCGGTGGCGCAGCCACCCACCTCTTCCTGAAACAATGCTATACAAAGTACCAGAACGTGAGTAGACTGTACTACTCTACAATCTCTACCTAAACACCATTTTAACGGGCAGTGCCGGCGAAATCACGAAAATACTACCTACTCCTCCTCTTTTTGTAAAAGGAGCCCCCATGAAGGCAATGCTAGTACAGCACCGCTTAGTAAGACTATAAACTATTATATACAAAAAATAAAGCTCGAGGATTGTTTCAATCCTCGAGCTTGTAGTTTAGCTGGTTAACCTGTTTTAGCCAGACTCTTTTGCCTTTAATAGATGCACCACCGCCATCATCTGTTAAGCAGCCAAGAAAGGACGTAGTAGGCCCAACATGACCATTGTATATACGGACACCAAGTGCCTCGAATGGTCTCCACTTAGTATCACGCTTTATTGTCTTAGAGTCATTAAGTATAAACCCTCGCTTCCTTAGTATGCTCCTAAGTCTAGGCACAACTGTACGCCCTATCGGGTTACGAGCAGATATTATGACATCGTCTACATACCTGCTCCACACATACCCCTTGTTGTTCAACTTGTTTTGCTCTGAACAGTATGCGGCTAGCTCTGTGTCTAGTCCGCTACGCTCACAATACAACCTAAACAGATAAGGAGATGCTGGTGCGCCCTGTATTAATCCTCCACTTTTGTGGAAGAAATACTCGTCAGGTATGTACGTATCCCAGCCCCAGTCTTTGTACACAGCGGTACTTAACTCACGATGTCTCACACTGTCAAATGCCGAGGCAATATCAACTTTTAGAAAGAACCGATTACCACTATCGATATGTCTACCGATTGTGTGTAATTGATTCTCCCACCTTACGAGGGGAACCTCATTAAGGAAATGATTATGCAACTCCCTAACAAAATCGTCAGGAGCAAATACTTCGCGCCCTTTTATGCTCAACCTCTTAAAACCTGGAGGTACAGGGTTAGCTTGTTTTAGCATCTGTACTCTCCTTATTTTTTAAGTTTAAAATTATTTTCTATTTGGCAATATACATTAAATACTACTCTCGCACAATATAAAAAGACCCTTGTACATCATGTACTTAGGTCTTTATTTTTTGTTGGCTTAATTTACGATCTCTACAATTTCTATGAAGAGACCCATAACATCGTAATACGGAACTTGCTCATTTGGCAAATTTGTAAACGACGTAAGCGCAACCGTAACAGTTGCTAAAACCAACGAGGTAGCCAATGCTACCTTAATCTTTTTTGAGGTGTTCATTTGTTTAATCCTTTTACTAACAAAAAAACACCTCCCTGTTGTTGATATTTTTGAGCTTTTTCAGCTTCTTATCAACTTTTATATAATACCATGTATTGGACTTTTTGTCAATGTTTAGCTTCCTTAACCTACTGTTATAATAATCTGTATGAAAAAGGCTCACGTCATAGGAATAAGCGGAGTGGCAATGAGTGCAACAGCCAAATTACTACAAGACTCGGGCTGGAGTGTATCTGGCTCTGACGATGCATGCTACCCACCCGCTAGTGATTATGTAGAAAAACTTGGTGTGAAAATGAGTATAGGCTACAAACCTGAAAACATACCCAATGACACAGAATTAATAGTAATAGGCCGCAATGCACAGCTTAATCCAGAGACCAATACTGAGGTACAGGCAGCGGTAAACTCCAAAGCCAGAGTAGCCTCTTACCCAGAGATACTGAGAGAGTTGAGTGACAATAAGCATAGAGTAGTAGTGTCTGGCAGCTACGGTAAGTCTACTGTCACATCATTACTCTCATGGGTGTTGCAGCATGCTGGCAAAGAACCTGGATACTTTATAGGAGCTTACCCAAATGACATGGAGTACACTTCCGCCCTTGGCAAAGGTGACACATTTATAATGGAGGGTGACGAGTACCCTACTGCCCATGGAGACGACAGTGCTAAGTTCCTACATTATGACCCTGCTGATATAATACTCACATCTGTAGACCACGACCATGTAAATGTGTACCCAACATATGAGGACTATCAGAAACCATTCATAGAGATGCTAGAGAAGATGCCTACAAGTGGCCTGCTAGTAGCCTGTACTGATAATGAAGGAGTAAATGAGATAGGCCACAACACAAAGGCAGGTATTACTACTTACGGCATATATAATGATGCAATATGGACAGCCAAGAATATATCATATGGAGAAACCACATCTTTTGAATTAAGAAAAGACGGTATAGCCATAACAAACATATCTACCACACTGCTAGGTGCACACAATGTACAAAATATTGTAGGCGCCGCAGCTTTACTATTAGAAAGAAACCTGGTTACACCTGAAGAGCTCGCTGCGGCACTTTCAGCCTTTAACGGTATAAGACGCCGCCTTAATAGAATAACGAATACAACTGCCGTACCTGCTTATGAGGGATTCGGTACCTCATATGAAAAGGCACGCTCTGCTATAGCGGCCATACGTCTGCACTTCCCTGACAAGCAAATGGTTATACTATTTGAGCCGCATACATTTAGTTGGCGTAACAGAGATGCTATAACTTGGTATGATAATGTGTTTAAAGAAGCCACTCGAGTGCTTGTATATCACCCAGCAGAGCAAGGAGCAGACACGCACAAACAGCTAACACAAGAAGAAATTACAGACCGTATTAACTCTAGTGGTACAGACGCCACCTCTGTTAACACACAAGGTGACATACACACTGAGTTAACGAACACTCTTAATGAAGACTCTGTTCTATTAATATTAACATCTGGTAATCTAGACGGCACTTTAAACGATTTACCTACCTGGCTAAGCAAGAGATAAGTATGCGATTATTTTCAAGTGAGTTTGCTCATAATTACGGAACGTACTCGTTTGGATACTGTAATTATTGCGAATATGAAAAAGAAGATAGCCTAAGCTCAATATACAATAAAGGATACCTACCATATTCTGGCTCTGGTGATGTCTTACGTACATTCTACATGGCCAGGAGCACGCGCATAGTACTACCAACATGGGAACCAAATAGTGAGAACCGTCGTGTCCTACGCAAACATGAAAATATATTTGAAAGAATAGAACACAAAAAAGAAGATTTAGATATCAATGAAGACTTTAAAGAATTTTGCCTCTCCTATTTCGAGAGACATCATGGAGCGCACACAATGCCAAAAAAACGTCTCGAACATATTCTGCAAGAGCATGCACTAACCCATATAGTAGAATATAAAAAAGATGGCAAACTCGCTGGCTTCGTATTCTTAGCATCAGATAAAAATATGACACACGTGTGGTTTTATTTCTACGCACCTGATTTTGCTCAAAGTTCATTTGGTATTTGGTTTTTGCTTAACGAGGCTATTGCAGCTAAAGACTCTGGTAAAAAACATTTCTACATAGGAACCGCATATGGTGATAAGTCTAAGTATAAGACAAACTTCTCTAACTTAGAATTCTGGGATGGTGATAATTGGGTACAAGACAAGAAAAACAAAGAGGTAAAAGCACGTATACACAACGACCACCTAGACCTGGTAGACACCACTGATACATTTAAAATTGGTCGTGATAATTATTTTAAAGTATAATATTAAATATGCCTGAAAAAATACCAACTATTGATAATTTAGAAAAGTTACCAACTGGGTTTATAGAGCGTTACTCTAATGACAAGGTTGAGATTGTTACCATAGGACAACCCTTGAACGCTAGGTTGTTATACTCTACTCCTGCCAAGGCTGAGGAGCTATACCCTGGCACCTCAGAGTTACGCAAGAAATTGTTAGAAACATTGTCTAAAGAGGCGGCGGCACACGACATAACAACCTTAACAGTACTGCGTGTAGACAGATTTAACGCAAGTATAACAACCACCGACGAGCTAAAGAATATAGAACCTGAAGACATAGGAAACGGTATCATACTGTTACGTAGTGACGACGACAGCTTCTTTCATGATGGCGTGGCATTGGAGCCTGGCGAGGGGGCCGTAATAGTCACCGGAGACTGCCACACACTTACCTTGTGGTCTGACGACACACTTAGCCCTACAGTTATAGCAGCTCATGCTGGCAGGAACTCTCTACACACTATATCTCATGAGCATACCGATAACTTAGAGAGCGTAGTAGGCTCTGCTGTTGAGAAGCTTGGCGTCTACAAACTTAATATACACGCGCGTATTACAGCTGGCATAGGCCCTGACAACTTTAAACATAGCCCAAATAATCAAACGTATGGTGAGCATAACAAGAGGCTTCTAGAGTACTTTAGTAAATACGGAGGGGCTAACACAAGCGACCCTGACGGCAAGATAGACGTAGCCAAGACTATAAAAGGCCAATTAGCTGCTATGGATATACCTATAGACAACATTAGTTGGGACGGGCTAGACACATCTACAGACAACAGGTTATGGAGTAACAAGATGGACGACAAGCCCCGTAATGCAATATTAGTATTAAATAAAACTAAATATTAGTACGCGTACCAAGATTCGAACTTGGGACCTCATCAGTATCAGTGATGCGCTCTAACCAGCTGAGCTATACGCGTATAATGAACAAAATGCGTAATACAGCCATACGCATAGGTGGCAGCTATTAAACATAGCATCAATACTATACCAAAAAACTGAGGCAATGCCACCTGTTACTTTAACTGCAACTGTGCTAACGACCAGCCTCTTGTCTATTATTAAGATGCCTTATATGCCTCTCTTTTATCTTTATAAATTCTTTAGAATTAAATGTATGTTTCTTAATTAATGATGATGTATGAGTGCCTCCCAACAGATGTGGCATAAGCACATATGAAGCCCCAGCATCATACAAACGTAGAGCTTCATCAACATGACTTGCTATAACTATTACTATACTACGCGGATTAACCTCTCTAACCTTGTTAATTATGAGTAAGTTCGTCTCAAACTTAGGGGCCGTTGAGACAACCATGCGTACCTTTGATATATTTAATTCTTCAAATAATTCAACATCACTTGCATCCGCATAATGACAATTAATTTCCCTCTCAATAAGCTTTTTGATTATATCTGGATTATAATCTATTACTAAGAACTTCTTGTTCATCTTCTCAAAAGCCCTAAGTATATCTATACCTATCCTGTTGTAACCAAAAAGTACTATCTCGTACACACTCTTACTACCGTGCTTATGCTCGTCCACCTTTTTACCGCTGCGTTCAAATATACTCAAGTACTTACCTATATGGTCATATATCTTATCTGAATACAGCATTAAATATGTAGACCCTGCAATTGTGATAAGACCAACTACGGTTACTAGTGATAGTATCTCGTCATTAAGATGTCCGACGGTAATACCAAGTGCTATAAAGATTATAGAGAACTCGCTTATCTGCGCCACAGTAAGTCCAGCGAAGAAGCTATTGCGCTTAGTATACCCTAATAGACCCATAATTGTCATCACAATCATAGGGTTACCAATAAGTATAAACGCAGAGAAGATTATTATGGGAACAATTTGAGCACTTATGTCTAAGAACTCCATCTGAGAGCCGAGCAAGATAAAGAATAGAACAATAAAAAAGTCTCTAAGAGGTCTCATTTTAGAGCTTATCTCATAACGATATGGGGACATCGCAAGTGTGACACCAGCGAGTAACGCACCTATCTCTATAGAGAATCCAAGTAAATGAGTAAGTGATGCTAGAGCCATACACCAACCAATAGAGAATAGTAACAAGAATTCTTGGGACTTTGCAATGATTTTTACAACTCTTGGCAAGAGATAATAACTAAGTATCGATACTGCCCCAAGTAGCCCCACCCCTTTCACCATTAACCCAAACGCTAGTGCTGACAGGCTGAATCCTCCAGAAAGAGAAGCAACAACTATAAGAACAAGCACTACCACCAAGTCTTGTACAAGCAAGAAACCTATTGCTATTTTACCATAGAGGGTGTCAGTATCTCCTTTATCTGACAGTAGCTTCATTATTATAATAGTACTACTGAATGTAAGAGCCACTGCAATATATATAGATACCACTGTAGAGAACCCAAGAGCCATAGCTATCAAGAACCCAATACCTGAAGTAAAGATAACTTGCCCCAACCCTGTAACTAGCGACACCTTACCTACACTCTTAATCATCTTAGGGTTAAGACTCAGGCCCACAGTAAAAAGTAATAATGCTATGCCAATATGGGCGAATATGCCCATGGTCTCTGGAGAACTTACAAGATTTAGGACTGATGGCCCAACAACAATACCAGTAATAATATAGCCTATAACAAGCGGCTGCTTAAGCAGGCGTAGTGCACCAGCTATAAGTAATGTAATCGCTATTATGACACTAATCTCTGTAAATATGTCCATCTTTTATTTAAACATTACCTTATTGCCCTTCATAGTAACATGGATTATGTCTCCATCATTAAACTTACCCCCAATCAGTTCTGTTGCCAACTCATCTAATAGCTCTGTCTGTACAGCCCTCTTTAAAGGACGCGCACCATAACTTGGATTATAACCAATTTTCGTTATGTGCTCTACTACTGATTTATCAATTTCAAGAGTTATATTGCGCTCGGACTTAAGACTTTCTATCACTTTATTTACTTGCATATAGGCTATCTTACTTAACATCTCTTGGTCAAGAGGTGTAAATAACAGAATGTCGTCAATACGATTTAAGAATTCTGGACGGAAATGTGCCCTTACTGCGTCCATTACTTTCTTTTTTGTATCCCCTTCTTTATCATTAAGCATATACTCGCTACCTATGTTGCTTGTCATTATTATTATGGTATTTGAGAAATCTACCGTCCTACCGTGGTTATCTGTAAGCCTGCCATCATCTAATACTTGCAAGAGCAGGTTGAAGACCTCTGGGTGTGCCTTCTCTACTTCATCAAACAATACAACAGAATATGGCCTGCGTCGTACTGGCTCTGTTAGCTGCCCTCCATCTTCGTGTCCGATATAACCAGGAGGAGCACCTATTAGACGTGCTACAGAGTGCTTCTCCATATATTCGCTCATATCTACTCTTATCATAGAATCTTTAGAGTCAAACAATTCTATAGCAAGAGCTCTAGCAAGCTCTGTCTTGCCGACACCAGTAGGCCCAAGAAACATAAATGACCCTATTGGATGAGCATGACTCTTAAGTCCAGCACGAGAGCGACGAACAGCACGTGCGACTGCGCTCACAGCCTCAGACTGGCCTATAACGTGTTTTTGTAGCTCGTCTTCTAGCTTAATCAACTTATCCGCCTCAGCCTCTACAAGCCTACTTGCTGGTATACCTGTCCACCGAGCAACCACCTTGGCTATGTCCTCCTCTAGCACCTCCTCACGGATCATGCGCTTATTCTCTGGAATTGCATCTAAGACTTTTTGCTCTTTTGATATCTCCTTTTCTAAGTTTGGTATCTTATTATACTGTATCTCAGCTACCTTCTCATACTCTGCTTCACGTTGATATTGCTCTAACTCCGTTCTTAAGTAATCTATTTTCTCTACAAGCTCTTTTTGCTTGGCTAGTGCTTGCTTCTCTACCTCCCACTGTTTAAGCTCTACTTCATTCTCACTCTTTAGGTTCTTTATCCTCTCTTCTAACTTTACTATCTTTTCTTTATTCTTTCCATTTTTACCTTCTTTCTTTATACCCTCTTTCTCTATCTCTAAGCGTGCTATCTCTCTGTTTGCACTATCTAAGACTGCCGGCATACTCTCTGCCTCTGTCTTAAGTACGCTCGTAGCCTCGTCTACTAGGTCTATTGCTTTATCTGGCAAGAATCTATCTGCGATATACCTATCAGACAACTTAGATGCTGCAACAAGAGCCTCATCTGTGATACGTACCCCATGATGTACCTCGTACTTTTCTTTAAGTCCTCTAAGGATGGCTATAGTATCTTCTACAGATGGCTCACCAACAAAGACTGGTTGAAAGCGTCGTTCAAGTGCTTGGTCTTTCTCTATGTGTTGTCTATATTCATCTAACGTTGTGGCCCCTATCATATGTAGTTGACCTCTGGCAAGCATTGGTTTAAGCATATTAGCAGCATCAAGTGCGCCACTAGTCTTACCAGCACCGACTATAGTATGAAGCTCATCTATAAATAAGATTATCTGCCCCTCTGCTTTTTCTACCTCCTCAAGGAGCTTCTGTAACCGCTCCTCAAACTCACCTTGATATTTAGCCCCGGCTATAAGACTACTCATTTCTATACCAACTAACTTCTTATCAAGAATACTCTCTGGCACATCTCCAGCAACTATACGCTGTGCCAGTCCCTCTACTATAGCGGTTTTACCTACTCCTGGTTCACCTATTAATACCGGGTTGTTCTTACGCCTTCTTGCTAGTACCTGCATTACCCTGCGTACCTCCTCGTCTCTTCCTATTACAGGGTCTAACTTACCTTCTCTGGCAAGTAGAGTAAAGTCTGTGCCATACTTGTCTATAAAGCTCTCATTACTGTCTTGTTGTTGCGTTTGATTTGGCATAATCATACTAGTTACCTAATAATTACTGTATATTATACACCCACTTTTAAGAGCTGTAAAACTTGAATACAAAAAAACCCGAGCGTTAGCTCGGGTTTTTTTGTTGCTTATTGCAATTAAATAGAGTGGCACTAATGCCTCACATATACAATCTTCTGATTATATTTCCTTTTGTTTCGTCCAACTTTACCTTACGGTACTCTACTGTAAGGATTTATGCGCAACTATTCTGCGCCGTCATGTGTAGATTAAGATACAACACAATTGTCCAATAGCAAAAGCGCTATTATCGACAAAGTAAGTCAAGTATGCGTACGCAATACTCGACGGATTCCATTCGGATTGATTCCACGACCAGCTTCCGCTAGCCGTGCCTTGTTACGACTTATACCTTGTTACTGAATTTACCTTGGGCCGCCATAAAGACGGACATCGGGCACTCCCAGCTCCCTTGTATTGACGGGCGGTGAGTACAAGGCTCGAGAACGTATTCACCGTGACATGCTGATTCACGATTACTAGCGATTCCAACTTCATGAGGTCGAGTTGCAGACCTCAATCCGAACTAAGGATACTTTTGGGGATTTGCTGACTCTTGCGAGATCGCGCCCCTCTGTAGTACCCATTGTAGCGTGTGTGCAGCCCCGGATGTCAAAGGGACATGCTGACTTGGCGTCATCCTCACCTTCCTCCCCCGTGAGGGGGCAGTCTCGTCTGACAAATATAACAGACAACGAGGGTTGCGTTCGTTACCCCACTTAAGGGAACAATTCAAACCACGAACTGACGACAGCCATGCATCACCTGCCTAACACCTTCGAAAGAAACTAGGTTTCCCTAGTCGTGCAGTTAGGTTTCAAACCCGGGTAAGGTTTTTCGCTTATCTACGAATTAAGCCACGCGCTCCACCGCTTGTGCGAGCCCCCGTCTATTCCTTTGAGTTTTAAACTTGCGTTCGTACTACCCAGGCGGTCCATTTAACGCGTTAGCTACGTCTCAGAGAGGGTCGATGCTCCCTAAAACTAATGGACAGCGTTTAGGCCTAGGACTACTGGGGTATCTAATCCCATTCGCTACCCTAGGTTTCGTGTCTGAGCGTCAGGAGTGGTCCAGTGTGTTGCCTTCGCTTTTGGTGTTCCCCAAGATATCAACGGATTTCACCCCTACACCTTGAGTTCCACACACCTCTACCATCCTCTAGTGTTACCGTTTCGTTCGCCTTCCCAGGGTTGAGCCCTGGACTTTAACAATCGACTAATAACACCGCCTACACACCCTTTACGCCCAGTGAATCCGGGTAACGCTTGAGGCTCACGTATTACCGCTCCTGCTGGCACGTGATTAGGAGCCCCTTATTCATGAGGTAACGTCAATAAACTTCCTCCCTCATAAAAGGTATTTACGCACCGAAGTGCTTCGTCTACCACGCGGCATCGCACCGTCATACTTTCGTACATTGCGGATGATTCTCGACTGCAGCCTCCCGTAGGAGTTTGGACCGTGTCTAAGTTCCAATGGTGGGGGTCAGGCTCTCACCTCCCCTAAGCGTCGTAGCCTTGGTAAGCCATTACCTTACCAACTAGCTGATACTCAGCAGGCCGCTCCAGAAGCGATAAATCTTTACTCTTGCGAGACTATCGCGTATTATTCTCAATTTCTTGAGGTTATCCGCGACTTCTGGGTACGTTCCTACCTGTTACTACCCCGTTTGCCATGTAAATAAATACATTCGACTTGCATGCCTTATCCATGCCGCCAGCGTTCACCCTGAGCTAGGATCAAACTCTAATTAAAAAGTGAACGAAACAAAAGAAAATACAATCTTAATACTATAAAAGTATTAATCATGGTCCTTATTCTTAAGCTTCATTTTTCTGACTACTATTTCTACCATGTACCTGCTTGGTACACAGTTCGTGTGGTGAAAATATATTACATATTAATCATAAATGACTAACTTAGCTTTATATCTTCATTTTTGTGATAATACAATTCCTAAAGTTGTATTATCGGTTTTTTACCGTGCCCAATTGAATGGGCTGGATTTCAAAACGTAATTTGGTTTTGTGTAGTATATGCCATCATAAATGATGACACGAAACTGTTCTAAACAAAAAGAAATATACAGAGTTGATACTTGTGAAAGTATCTCTTGTATTTTTCAATAATAAAATAAATTATTACTGTTTTTTTATGTGATGCAAATATACTATGTAAAATAATATACTTGCTATTCTATTTAATTATCAACGAACTCACTCATGCGCATAACGCACAAGTAGCCGCTATTATACACATAAGTTAGGTGTATGCAAACTTAATGGACCAAGCCCTACTCCTTCCATTTTTTTATCACCACTAGTAATGGTGAAGCTAAAAATATACTTGAATATGTACCAGCTATTACACCGGCTATTAACGTAAGGGCGAAATTTTGTGTAACTGCTGGACCTACAAAATAGAGTGCTAGGAGCACGAACAGTGTGGTGAGCGAAGTATTGATAGAACGAGTGATGGTCTCACTAAGCGCCTTACCCACAGTGTCACCGAAGTCCTCGCCCTGCATACCGTTCTCTGCATTGTCTTTAAGGTGCTCACGTACTCTGTCAAACACTACAATAGTATCATTAACCGAGTAACCAAGTATTGCCAGCAGTGCCATTACAAACAGCACTCCTACCTCTGCCCCTAAGAAGTAACCCATAAGCGCAAAGATTCCTATAGGCACAAGTACATCATGTATAAGAGCTATGATAGCCACAATACCAAATATCCAAGATGAGACTCCGTGACTATCACGAGTAACTGTGATTATGCCCTCTCTGGACTCCTCTGTTTTAACTATTGCCGGTCTAAAGGCAAATGCTATAAAGAGAACAATAGCCAACATAACAAGACCCATGGCCCATAATGCTTTACTCTTTAGCTCCTCACCAATGGTTGGCCCAACCTCACTAAAGTTACCTATAACTGCGCCTTGCTGCCCAAGCATAGCGAGCACTCCTTCACGCTGTATACCATCTAGAGCTTTAGTCCGTAGGATAAAGCCTTCACTACCAGATGATCTGAGCGAATACTCTCCAAGATCTTGAACTGACAAGCTAGTGTCCAAAGACACCTTAGTGCACTCATCACAATTAAACTCTATTAAAGTACCACCTGTAAAATCTATACCTAGCCTCAGTCCGAGCACTATAGTGGCACCAAGTGCGAGTGCGATAACAACACCAGTGATACCAAAGAATATGTTTTTGTTTTTAATTATTTGCATATTATTTATTCAAACCATTACCAAATAATTTACTAATCACCCCTTTATTCTCATAGTCACCGATTGCAAGTAAGAATACACGTGTAACTGTGATCGCGGTAAGCATTGAGACTATGACACCTATACCGAATACAAGTGCAAACCCTTTTACCATACTAGTACCAAACCAGAATAAGATTACAGCTGTTATAATGCTAGATAAGTTACCGTCACGGATAGATAGCCAAGCACGCTTAAAGGCACTACGCATAGCATTATGCGTCCACGCACCGCTCTCGCGTAACTCCTCTTTAAGTCTCTCAAATATTAGCACGTTTGCGTCTACTGCAAGGCCAATTGAGAGTATGAAGCCAGCAATACCGGCAGCAGTAAGTGTAACAGGCAAGAATTTAAAAATAGCAAGCATGATAGCAATATATGTTGCCAGTGATACTGTGGCTATGAGACCAGGTAAGCGGTACCAAAATATTAAGAAAAATGCA
>JAMONA010000005.1 GCA_027066795.1 Candidatus Kaiserbacteria bacterium | reverse complement strand
AGGTGGTGGAGGCTTAGTAGGCTCACTGCTGGCTACCCCACTCTTAGCATGGTTAGCTACCCCAGCTACTGTACTTATACTCTCTGCTCTTATATTTATATCTCTACTTGTTATATTTGATACACAGCCTTATATGCCGTTTAAGAAAAAGCTAACTGGAGAGGATGACTCGGATGAGGACATGGCACCAGAGAGTACACAGAGTAAAATGAAGATTAAGTCCCCTCTTGGACAAGCTGCAACTAACGAAAAGGCAGCGACACAAAACCCTAATGAAAAGACTAAGAAGAAAAGTATCTTTAGCATATCAAACGGTACATCAACCGACAGCGCCAAGTCAGAAGACATGGCAATAGACGTAAAGACTATAGTAGGTGGCGACTATACTCCACCACCAATGTCTATATTAAGGAAAAACTCAGGCAAGCCTGTTGTAGGAGACGTAAAGGCAAATGCTAACTTAATACGACGAACCCTTAAGAACTTCGGCATCTCTGTAGAGATGGATGAGGTATCTATAGGGCCGACAGTGACAAGGTACGCACTCAAGCCTGCCGAAGGGGTACGCTTGACCAAGATCCTTGGACTACAGAGCAACCTTGAGCTAGCACTGGCTGCCAGCCCAGTACGTATAGAGGCACCTATCCCAGGCAAGGCACTGGTGGGTATAGAGGTCCCTAACACCTCTAGGACAACTCTCGGACTTGGCTCAATGTTCACCATGCCAGAGTATGCAAACTCAGATAAGCCACTACTGGTTGCACTTGGTGGAGACATCGCCGGTAAGCCACACTTTGTAAATATAGCTAAGATGCCACACATACTGATAGCCGGAGCCACTGGAGCAGGTAAGTCTGTGACTATACACGACCTTATAGTAAGCCTACTCTATCGCTCTGGCCCAAACCAGCTTCGCTTACTAATGGTAGACCCTAAGCGTGTAGAGCTCACCCTGTATAACAAGATACCTCACTTACTTACCCCAGTGATTACAGACGCTAAGAAGGCTATACTTGCCCTTAAGTGGCTAGCAAAAGAGATGGATAGACGCTACGACGTACTGCAGGCAGAGGCTGTAAGAGACATAGACTCTTACCACAAGAACGTGCTTGCGCCAGCAATGAAAAAGAACGAGGCAAAGAAGAAAGGCGACGACTCCAAGATGCCAGAGCAGATGCCATACATAGTCGCCTTTATTGACGAGTTGTCAGACCTAATGCAGGCCTACCCAAGAGAGCTCGAGTCTGCAATAGTGCGCCTTACACAGATGAGCCGAGCTGTAGGCATACACTTAGTACTTGCCACTCAACGCCCTAGCGTACAAGTAATCACAGGACTGATAAAGGCTAATGTACCCACACGCTTAGCAATGCAGGTAGCCTCACAGATAGACTCCCGCACTATCTTAGACATGGGGGGCGCCGAGAAGTTGCTAGGCTCTGGAGACATGCTCTACTTATCTGGAGAGATGAGTAAGCCTATACGCGTACAAGCACCATATGTCTCTGAAGAAGAAGTAAAGAAAGTTACCGAATACCTACGTAAGTCTTACGAGAATGAGCTGGAAGACGAGATAGACCTAACAGAGGCCAACGACCCAAGCATCTTTGAAGCATCAGTGTTTGAGAGTGGCGCGGACGACGAAGAAGACGATATGTACTACGAGGCTAAGAGAGTAGTAATGGAGGCTGGTAAGGGGTCGACCTCTTACCTGCAGCGCAAGCTGCGTGTAGGCTATGCCCGTGCAGCACGACTTATGGATATGCTAGAAGAGCGTGGTGTCGTAGGCCCAGCTGATGGCAGCAAGCCACGCGAGGTGCTAGAGCAACCTACCGAAGAAGCTAACGAAGAATAAATATGAAGAATAAAAAAATACTAACTACAATATTTATACTATTCATATTGGTTGTGCTGGGATATGTGCTCTATACTGCACGCTTTATCATCTACGGCCCTAGACTGCTTCTAGATGTGCCAGGAGGTATCATAACAGTTAAGTCTCAAGTAATAGAGATAACCGGCACCGCGATAAATGCAACTGAGTTAAAGTTAAACAACCGAGAAATATTAGTGACAGACAAGGGTGTCTTTAATGAGAAGATGCTGCTCTCTGTAGGTGGCAACATCTTCGTCTTTGACGCAAAAGATAAATTTGGACACAGCACAAGTGAGACGCTGCAGGTCATCTATACACCTGACACGGATGATGTGCTACAATTAAAAAATGTTACTAACGACAGCAACTGAGCAAATTGCCCGCTAAACTTTTCTAGAAAAAGAGCTTAGCGGATTAAGATTTAGTAATTCATAATTAAAAATTATTCATAACGAAATCTAAACATGGCTAAGAAAAAAGCAGAACCACGAAGTACTAATAGCGGACTAGAGAGTGCTCTAGATGCTATAAAAACTAAGTTCGGAGACGACGCGATAATGCTACTAGGTGAGAAGCCAAAGGTAGACGTAGATGCTATCTCTACTGGATCAATAGGTATAGACTGGGCACTAGGGATAGGAGGCCTGCCACGCGGCAGGATTATCGAGATATACGGCCCAGAGAGCTCTGGTAAGACAACTCTTGCCCTGCATACAATAGCCGAAGCTCAAAAAAAAGGTGGCTTATGTGCCTTTATAGATGCAGAGCATGCTATGGACCCAGAATACTCTAGGAAGTTAGGAGTAAAATTAGATGAGCTGCTCATCTCTCAACCCAACAACGGAGAGCAAGCACTGGAGATTGTAGAGAGCCTAGTACGCTCTGGCAAGATGGATGTGATAGTCATAGACTCTGTAGCCGCCCTTACACCAAGGGACGAAATAGAGGGTGATATGGGTGCCCACCACGTAGGTAAGCAGGCACGCCTAATGAGTCAAGCTCTACGCAAGCTCACAGGTATAGTCGCCAAGAGTAAAACAGTAGTCATATTCATTAACCAGATACGTATGCAGATAGGCGTTATGTTTGGCAACCCAGAGACCACTCCAGGAGGTAAGGCCTTAAAATTTTACACAAGTGTACGCCTAGACATAAGACGCATAGCACAGATTAAAAAAGGTACAGACGTAATGGGCGGTAGACACCGAGTTAAGGTTGTTAAGAACAAGGTAGCTGCACCATTTAAGATGACTGAGTTTGACCTCATGTACAACGAGGGTATCAGCCGCGAGGGTGAGCTATTAGCACTAGGAGAAAAGTTCGATATCGTGGCTAAAAGCGGGTCATCATATAGCTACACCCCAAACAAGAAAGGTGCAGAGACAGAGAAGCTTGGCCGAGGCTATGACGCAGCACGTAAATATCTACAGAAAAACAAAAAGACATCAAACGCCATTCTAAAGGACATCAAAATAGCCTTAAAAGAGGCCTAAGATATAACGGACATCCATTCTAAAGGACATTTATGATAAGCTATACGGACATTAAACCAGGTAAAGTACTCTCTATAGACAATGAGCCATTTGAAGTTGTGTGGACAAGTGGTGTAGTAAAGAAACAACGACAGAAGCCTCACAATACAGCCAAAATGCGCAACCTGCGTAGTGGTGCCACAGTTGAAAAGACATTTTCTCAATCAGATAAAATCATTGAGGCTGACCTAGAAACTACTCCAGTTAAATACTTGTATACCAATAAAGGCGAGAGCATGTTTTGTGACCCTAACAATCCAAGAGACAGGTTTACACTGAATACTACAGTACTTGGTAATAAGCTAGACTACCTAGTAGATAACTCTGTGATAGACGCACTTAGGTTTTATGGCGATATAATATCTATCAAGCTGCCTAACAAAGTTAACTTGCTAGTAGCGGAGGCTCCGCCTAATATCAGAGGTAACACATCTGCAGGCGGCAACAAGGTAGTAGTACTAGAGACTGGTCTTAAGGTGACTACCCCACTGTTTATAAATGCAGGGGACATACTACGTGTGAATACTGAGACTGGTGTGTATAGCGAGCGAGTGGTAAAATAACATTAATCAATTATTATTTAATAAAATTATATTATGAATATTAGAAAAGCAATCGGAACAGGTTTACTAGTCTTTGCTATACAGTTTGCATTAGTAAGTGTGATAGGTAATATATTTGGCCCATTCCTTGGCTCAAGTGTAACTATGGGTTATGTATGGCAAGCCGTGATGGTGCTATTACTTATAGGCATAGTCCACTGTGCGTCTAAGTGGTACTTCACTGGCAACACTGTTAACATCACAAAAGGGCTTTACTTAGGTTTAACGTTAGTACTAACGAGCCTAACTATAAACTTGCTACAAGCATTGCCAGCACTTGCTATAGGGCAAGACGTGGTAACGCCTATACTAAACTATGTTACAAGCATACCCTTCTGGCTTACTGTAGGTATCACTATTGTAACGACAACTCTTACAGCCTACCACGCTCAGAAAAAGAGAGCTTGCAACCTAAAAGGAGCAATGGGTGCGTGCATGCCTAAAGACAAATGCCAAGATTGCAAAGGTGACAAGTGTGACAAAAGCCACTCTTAAGCACTGGTCTTTTATAAGAATAAAACCCTTATGGAAAGTTATCTCCATAAGGGTTTTATTTTGCTCTTAGTTTTAACTGTTAGCTGATGATGTACTTCATCAACCCCATAAAGCGAGAGCGCTTAATTGCATTTGTAACTGCACGCTGGTTCTTAGCTGTAAGCCCAGTGACTCGCCTGTTCAAAATCCTACCATGCGGGTTTAAGAATCTACCTAGAATCTCTGTGTCTTTATAATCTATGTGCTCTACTCCATGCTTTTTGAAAAAGTCTGTTTGTTTTGTCATTTTAGTTTTATTTACCTCGAACTTGCCGAGAAATTATTAATCTAGAAAGGTATGTCGTCAGGGTTAATATCCTCGTCTGGGTACTCTACCTTACCTGCACTAGCTGCTGCTGGCTTGGGCTCTGATGCACTGTCTCCACTAAATGATTTAGTAGTATTAGCACCTTCTCCGCCTGCTTGTGGGCCAAACTGAAAGTTATCTACAACTATCTCTGTGCGGTACATCTTTTTACCTGTCTCTTTATCGTCCCAGCTCCTTGTTTGTAAGCGACCCTCTACAAAGACTGGGCGCCCTTTCTTAAGGTACTGCGCCGCTACCTCTGCTTGCCTGCCAAACATTGAGATATTATGGAACTCTACTTGCTCTTGCTTCTTACCGTCCTTGTCTTTAAAGGTGCGGTTAGTTGCCATGCCAAAGCTGGCAACCTGCGTTCCGCTAGGTAGTGCTTTAAGCTCTGGGTCACGGGTTAAATTACCATATAAAGATACTTTATTGATATACATAATAGATATAATTATTATTAATTGATACTACTCAGTATACACTACTCTTCTAAAAGTTGGTCTATAGTGTCATCTAGGTTTTTAGCTGCCTCTTTTTTATCTGAATCAGAAGTCTCTGCCTTAGAAGCGGTATCCTCCTCTTTTGTTACTACTTTTGGTGCTGGTGCGAGCTTTTCATCACTCTTTACCTCTCTCAACTCCTCAAGATTAACCTGTGCCCTTGTATCCTCGGCTACAGTCTTTATAAGTAAGTGGCGCAAGATGTTCTTGTTCTCGTCTATAACCTCTTTTTGTAAGTGGTTTATTTGCCCTGGCTCGATGTCAAACTTCATCCAACCGAAGTGTGCCTTATCGTGCTTAGTATTTTTACCTCCCTCTCCAATGTACATAGTATAAGCTAAATCTATAAGTGTTGGCTCTCCTTCAGATATGAAGTTACCTTTTAAATCACTTATAGCACCGCGGAGTGCGTCTACTTCTTTAAGTAGCTCCTCCTCGGTGAGCGTGGATACCATGTGGTAGCCAAGCTCATAAACTCGGCGCTCATCATTTATTTCCATAAAATAAATTTATTATTAACTATTAATGGCCCAAGATTAGCACTTTTAGGCACTAATATCAACAGTTCCATAAACCAACCCCACGATACATGATATCGTGGGGTTATTTTGTGCTGGAGCGTAACTACAGTTAACCGCGCTCGTAATATTTATAGAACAAGGACTTAGGAGTAAAAATGAACATCTTCCCAGTGTCAATAATGCGCTTTTCCTCGTCGAGATCATAACCCTCCTTCGCATGCAATAAACTGACCAAGTCGAAGCCTTCGAGGTTTAGCTGCATTACTTCACGGGCCTTCGCAATCTCGGAAACACTTTTCGCTGGTTCCACTGTGCCATACGCTTTTATCTGAACTACAGTCATATAATTATATGCACCATATAGGTGTATATGACCTCGGTTGTCCACAAACATCTCCATTAGACTTTTGTCTCCTGTGCAGAAAAACAAACGCCCTTCATTGAATTTTGAGCGCACTCGCGGTAGTTTATTGTTCCACGGCTCAACAAAGAAGTTTTTATTATATGGAGGTTTAAAAAATAGGTTCTTAATACTTTTTAAATACTCGAAATTTTTATCTAAGTCTAACTTTTTATAACGCTGCATTGGGACATTCCTCTCTATGATTATAATCTACAAAAAGGCTACATCAGATGAAGATCTATGTCAATATAATATACATGTAGCACCTTATAATAGCTTAAATACTCTTTTTGAGTTTTTAAGGAGTTGCTCTTGTACTAGTTGCTCACTCTCGCCTCTTAGCTCTGCGATGTACCTTATGATATCTACTACAAACACAGACTCATTGCGCTTGCCTCTGTGCGGCACTGGTGCAGCATATGGTGCATCTGTCTCCACTGTAATGCTCTCTAGCGGCAAGAACTGTACTAACTCTTGCAACTCTGGCGCACTCTTGTACGTGACAACTCCAGGTATGCCAAACGTGGCACCAAGCTCTAAAAACCTTTTACCAAGCTCCAGGCCAAATGTAGTAAAGTGGCTGTGTATCTTAAGCTTGTCGTCATATTTGGCTTTATACTCACTCAATATCTCTAACGCATCGTCATGCGCATCTTGAGAAGCCTCACTTGAGCGTATGTGCAACATTAATGGCAGCTCAAGCTCTATGGCCCACTCTATCTGAGCTTTAAAATTACTTTTTTGTCTATCCTTCTCTTGCTGTGCACTTGCCCCACCCTCTTCTACATGACTCATCCTAAAGTAATCTAATCCGCACTCGCCTATCGCCACAAGCTTTTTATCATCGCCGTACCCTGCCAATAACTTTTTATAAGAATCTTTGTTAAAATCCTCATCATGGTCATTAGGGTGCAGACCAATACATGCCCAGATATTACTGTGCTTACTCGCAAGCTCTAGCACTTGCCTACTCGTTTCTAAGTCTGTACCGATAGCAATAGTACCAACGCCCTGCTCTTGCATGCGGGCCATCATCTCCTCACGGTCAGCATCAAAATCACTAAAGTGTATGTGACTGTGTGTGTCTATATATTTTAATTCCTCCATGAAATTACTCTAATCGCCCAAACATATTCTCTGGCTTTTTGTTTGCTAATACGGCTGCTTTTATTGTTTTGTTTGCCTCTGGGAGTATTGGGTACAACATGCGGCCTATTATGTATAAATCGTGCACCAGCTCACTTATCATCTCCCTACCCTTCTGCTCATCTTCCTTAATAACTTTAAACGGCTGCTCACTGGCTATGCGTTCGTCTAACTCACCAACCTTTTTCCATATAAAGTCACAGGCCTTTTGTATATTATAACTGTCTAAGGCCTCGAGGTACTCCGTGTCAAAACTATCGGCCTCTGGCCGTGCTATAGGCTCACCTAAGTGTGACTCTGCCATCTTCATAACTCTTGCCACTAAGTTGCCCAAGCCATTAACCAAGTTAGCTGTGTACCATTCATCCATGCGCTCCCAAGTAACATCAGAGTCGTCAAATGTGTGCACATGCCGTAGCAATATATAACGGGTCGCCTCTGTACCATACTTCTCTACCATCTCGTATGGACTTATTACGTTGCCTATGCTTTTGCTCATTTTTTGCCCCCCACTGTTTATGAAGCCATGGTAAAGCACTCGCCCAGTGGCTGGTAACCCTGCACTCTTAAGCATTGCTTGCCACATTATAGACTGAAAGCGCACCTGGTCTTTACCTGCGGTCTGTAAAGTATCACCATTGACCCAAAATTTATCAAAATAGCCATCGTCGTCGCTTGGCCAGCCTAGTGTAGACACATAGTTAGTAAGGGCATCAAACCATACGTACATCACGTGCTCAGAGTCTCCTGGCACAGGTATACCCCAATCCATGCGGGTGGTGTCTCTTGAGATACTGAAGTCTTCTAAGCCATCTTGCACAAACTTAATGGCCTCTTTGCGGCGCCACTCTGGTAATATTACTCCGTCTTGTGCTAAATAATCTTCTAGATATTGCTGATAGTTGGAAAGTTTAAAAAAGTAATTCTCCTCCTCTATCTCTTGAGGGTCGGTATTCGGATGGTTCGGACACTTACCATCTACCATGTCAGTATCTTTAAGGTATGCCTCACACCCTACACAATACAGACCCTTGTACTTCTTCTTGTATATATCTCCTGCCTTGTCGCACAACTGCCATATATGTTGGGCAGCATCCTCGTGAGCTTTGTCTGTGGTACGTATAAAGTTATCTATAGACAAGTCCAGTACTCCACTGAGCTTCTTAAACTCACCAGCGTAGTGGTCTACATACTCTTGTCTACTTTTACCAGACTCATCTGCCTTTTGGGCTATCTTTTGCCCATGCTCATCTGTACCTGTACTAAAGAATACCTCACGCCCCATAAGCCTATTGTGTCTGGCGATAGCGTCAGCTTGTATAATCTCTAGTGCAAAACCGATATGTGGGTCTGAGTTCACATACGGTAGAGTCGTAGTGATATAAAGAGACTTAGGCTTGCTCATGCTTCCATTTATCTAAGTCTGCAACTATCTCTTGTAGTACCGCTGCAAGTGGCACAGAGAGTAGTATACCTAAAAAGCCTGCTACCTGAGCGCCAACAATAAGAGAGAGCATTACCATAAGTGGTGGTACTCCTACTATCTTAGTCACAACAAGTGGGTATATAAGGTTACCCTCAAATTGCTGCATTATTAAGTACAATGCCAGTACAAGTAGAGCCATCGTTACACCTCCAGACACATAGCCTATTGCCACTGCTGGTATAGTCGCCAATACAATACCAAACACAGGGATGATGCCAAACAATAGTACAATCATAGATAGTAACAGTGCATATTTAACACCAAGTATAGTAAGTCCTAAAAAGGTCAACGTACTTATAATAAGACCCGACAAGAGTTGGCCTTGCATCCATAAGCCCACCTTTTTTTGTGAACGCTCAAGTAGTCCTACGGCGTACTCCTCACTGTCTTTAGGTACTACTATGCGCACCATGTCTCGCACATTACTCTCTTGTGCACTAAAGTAAAAAGAGAATATGACTATCAGAAGGAACGTAAATGCACCGCCGAATATAGTGTTAACAAATGCAAATACATTAGACGAATAGTTTTTAATCACTCCACCAAGCTCAGACTGTAGGTTGTCTATGCTAGCCCCCTCTGGCAACATTGCTATTATGCTGTTGTCTGACTTTAGCACCTCTGTGATACTCGGTATGTCTTTAAGCAACCCTGACGTCTCCTGCAAAAGCACCGGAACGAAGGCATATATAACCCCTGCAAACATACCTATTACCAAAATATAGACAACAAGCACTGAGAAGACCCTCGGCAGCTTGGCTCGCATAAATGTACGCACTGCAGGCTCCATAGCAGAGGCTAGCACCACAGAAGTAAGGAGTATTAGTACCAAGTCTCTCAAGAACCATAGCAATGCAGCAATACCAAGCACCACAAGCACTTTAATGATACTGCCTGCGGTTATGTTAATAGTTACATTTTTATTCATAATATATATTTAAAAGCTTAAAACTTACTCAAATAATACGCTAATTACACCGAAATGCAAAAGAAAATACCCGTGCACTTAGTACTGGTGTTTAAGCCAAACCGTTTAGTAGTTCTGCTATTTTTACTCTTTTCTGCTCTCCACTGTCTCTGTCTCTTAGGGTTACTGTGTCATCCTCCAAAGTATCGAAGTCTATTGTAACGCAGTGTGGCGTACCTATCTCATCTTGCTTCCTATACCTCTTACCTACCGTACCGGTCTCTGCATACTCAGACACCATAACTTTATTAAGCATAGTAAATACCTCCTTAGCCTTCTCTACCAGCTCTGGCTTATTCTTTAACAGTGGTAACACTGCAACCTTCACCGGTGCTAACTCTGGACTCAACTTAAGTACAGTACGCTCTGCGCCGTCCATCTCCTCCACGGTGTAAGCGTCTGACAGTATTGCCAAGAATATTCGGCCAAGCCCCATAGATGTCTCTAATATCCACGGTATATACTTCTCCCCTGCTACTTGGTCTACATATGATAAATCTACACCTGATGCCTTACTGTGCACAGAGAGGTCGTAGTCTGAGCGGTCATGTATGCCCTCCACCTCGTCAAAACCGTATGTAGGATAATTATACTCAATGTCCCACGCATCTTTAGCATAAAACACCAAGTTGTCATGCTGCTTCCACCTCATGTTCTCTGGGTTAATACCTAAGTCATTTACATACCAGCTCCACCTATCCTCCTTAATCTTTTCAAAGGCCTCTTTATTCTCCTCTGGCCTGACGAAGTATTGCGTATCTGCCTGCTCAAACTCTCTTGTTCTGAATAAGAAGTTCCTTGGTGATATCTCATTACGAAAGGCTTTATTAATCTGTGCTATACCAAAAGGTATCTTAGGGTGCATAGAGTCTACTACATTCTTAAAGTTAAGATAAATACCCTGACATGCCTCACCTGGTAAGTACACAGGGCTCTCCCCCTTGTTAGTAAAGTCGCCTAAGTTAGATTTAACAAGCAAGTTAAATGCCTTGGCAGGAGTAAAGTCACTATTACCACACTTTGTACACTTTATTTTACTCTTATTGTCGTCAAATAGCTTATTTATCTCATCCTCGCTCATCTTTTCGTCAGCAGCTACCCCCACCTTCTCTAGTGCCTTGTCTACACGCAACCTTGTGTTACAACTCTTGCACTCACTCATTGGGTCAGAGAAGCCACTCGTGTGCCCACTAGCCTCCCATACTTGAGGGTGCTTAAACATCGCAGAATCTAGGCCATAATAATCGGACCTAAGCTGTACGTTGGCTCGCCACCAAGATTTCTTAATATTGTTAAGAAGCTCTACACCATAAGGGCCGAAGTCGTATACACCTGCCATGCCTCCGTATATCTCAGAACCTTGAAATACGAACCCTCGACGTTTTGCATAGGAGATTATCTGCTCCATTGTTTTTTTATCATTCATATCTGGTAACTATAAACTAACTATAATAAACTAACAACTACTCTGTGATTATCGAGTCTTCACTCTGAAAGCCACTATCTTCTGTAATCCTAATGTCTACGGCTTCTACATCAAATACTATTGGCTCTTTAGTATAGCTATCTACAGCCTCAAATACTTGATTGCGCACTAGCTCTGGTATAGAGCCGAGCTGAGAGGAGCTAGGCACCAAGCCCACCGCAAATGATACACTCCTCGGCTCTCTATTGAGAGTACCAGTACCTGCTTTAACTTTACCAAGGTGCCATTTAAGTGTGTGGTCTACTTTATTGTATATAATTTGTTCATTTGCAGGTGATGTTAGGCCCACCCATCGCACGTAATGAGGTAACTCTGCCCTGACTATAGCATCATCTATATCACTGGTAGTATTAGAAACCTCCCATACTACGGCGTAGGTAGTCTCGTACTCTACTTTAGGCGGCATCGGCCCTAGTGCACCAAATGGACTAGAGCGGAAAAGTCCGTATGCACTAAGTCTTGCGTCTGTGCCAACCTTAACTTCGTATAATGCATCTTCATTAAGACTCTCTGGTACCCCGTCTTCACTTAGCCGCTTACCCGAGACGTGCACTGCAAAAGTGATATACGGCTTACGCAACTTCTCTAGGTACTGTGCACTTAGCGGCGTGAGTCTAAATTTAAATTCTCCCTTGCCTCCTGGTTTTATAACTTTCAATTTTGCTCTGGTAGTCTTAGAATCCCATAACAGAAGACTGTCTACAGACCTATAAAAGCCGTCTTGCCCAGAGTTTATTCGTGTCTTGTTTAGTGCAGACCCATCAAGAATAACCTTAATCGAGGCATCATTAATAGGCACTGAAAGATTGTTGTGCCACTTGACCACAACCTCTAGCTCTTCACCTGAGCTAGCCGCATAGTCACTAAGGTTGCCACCATAGGCTTGAAGTGACACCTCCAAAAATGGTCGCTTAATATTCACTACAAAATCTCTAGAGGCTAGAATTGTTACACTCCTGTCTGAGCCTATACTTGTGCCGTCTTTATTAATACCAGACCCAGCAGTAAATTGTATGCTACGTGCATCGCCAACCTGCCCCTCTACACTAGCTGATATATATACCTCCCTCTCTTCGCCTGGGCGCAATGAGCCTATTATCCAACGTACGTCTTTACTGTCATCACCTACTATCTCCACTGGCGCAGGTGAGCTGTCTATTATAGTAAATCCAAACGGCAAAGACGCATCTAAGTACGCACCGTTTATAACGGTACTAGAGTATGACTTAACAGTCACTGACATTGGCATTGACTGTCCTGGTGTCAACTCTGTGTCAGAGTCTATTGTAACTCCCATTGCATCACTAGATATAATGATGGCATGGCTAACCTTCTTTGAGTGTATGGCACTTGAGCCACGCAAGCGGTATTGCAGCTCAACCTTGACTGCTTGTGCATCACCGTTATTACCGAAGATGACAGCTCGTACAGCGCCTCTCCTTGCACTGCGTGGCTCTATAAGACCAAGTGGTATCCTCTCACCGAGCAGCGGGGTGCGAAAGTCTACAGGAGACACAGTGCCATCTGCATATTCTATTATTAAATCTGCCAACTCTAAGGCAGTATCGTTACGATTGGTAACCAGCACCTGCAACTCTAATACCTCACCGGCAGCTACAGCAGAGCTACCCTCTATAGATATGTCAATCTCTCTACTTGTAGTACTGCCGCTTATTAAAAATAGATACGAAACTGAACCTATGAGAGTGATAATAAAAAATATTAATGAAAATATTAGTAAGCCACTGACGCCCCGCTTTGTATACCCTTGGTAATTTGGGTTATCTTTTTTCTTGGTCGGCTCCCCTTTATCATACTCCCAGTCTGACTTAGCTAGTGCGGCTTGTGTATTAGTATTACGACGATGACGCCATGGCAAAAAGCCCTTTCTTGCTCTTGAATACATACGACGGCGCAATTTGCTGATGTTACCCCCGTTGCCAAACTCCTCACGTTTAGTCTGCCTATACTCTTCTTCAGATCCCATATTACAAGTATAGCACGGCTATTAGTACTATAGGTGGCTCTCATTGAGTGCCTTGTTAACATCTGCTGTCAGTTTATTTTTAGAAGAGATGGAGTCAACTCTCGTAGGCAACGCTGCCTGATCTAGATAACCAAGCTCTACAAGTATCTTTGCTATAGCCATAAGCTCTACAGCAACTATGTCAGTGCTATCTACTGTGGCAGAGAGTTCAACATGTGCCTTTAACACTATGTCGTATAAATTTACAGAGCGGTCTACTACAGTCATCCTTCTTACAAAACTAGCCACTCGAGCAAATGCAGCCGCAGCCTCTCCACATAGAGATGATGAACTAGAGCCTAGTAATACACCTGCGTGCAACTCTGTGCCAGTTACCCTCCACTGGTACCTGCCACGCACGAGAGACACTCTTAAGACAGACAGTGTCTGTAAGTGTGACCTCATCTTAGACACCTCTTTACGTGCGCTCTGTGCCTTAGCTATCACAAGTCCTAGGTCTTGGGTCAACAACCACAAAACTGTGTCTGCCTCGCCTGGTGTTGCCCTGTGCAATACTATAGCGTCGGTAGTATACACACTGTGACTCATATTATTGTTATATAATTTCTATAGAAAGGTCACCCTCTACAAATGTAATAGAGTCTATAAATGTTTGCTTAGTTATGTCTGCGGTAAACTCCTCTATAATACCCTTCTCCTCTGGTGAGGCTGTTACTACAGCACTTTTATACTCACCAGCCTTTAGTCCTGCATCTTTACGTGCCTTTTGCATCTCTCTTATTATATCTCTTAGCCTCCCTTCTTTTGCCAACTCGGGTGTTATCTTTAGGTCAAGACCCACTTCATAGTCTGCCTCTGGGCTAAAGTATACTGATTTAACATTTAACTCGTCTGCCATAACATCACGCAACTCTGTACTCATCTCTGTATGCCTAAAGGTGACAGAGGCAAGAGGTTGACGCACATTTACATCTGCGTCTTTGCGAGCCTGTAAGGCTTTAGTTATTAAGACTCTCGTCTGAGCCATCTCCTCTAGTGCCACTTCGTCATAGTCACGGCTGCTACACCAATTAGTAAGGTGTACGCTCTGTGTGTCATCACTCCTCTTCACATTAAGCCATAGCCAATCTGCATGGAAGGGAGCAAATGGGGCAAGAAGTTTAGCTAACTTACGCAAGACAAACCGAGTAGTCTCAAGTGCCGCCTTCTTATCGGCCTCATCATCACCTTTGAATCTGTCTCGACTCCTGCGCAGGTACCATGTAGACAAGTCGTCTACAAACTCATCAAAACCTCTCGCTGCCTTGTCCAGCTCATAAGCCTCCATAGAATCTGTCACTTCACCGTGTAATTTACGTAGTCGAGATATTATCCACTTGTCTAATACATGCTCACTGTCAGCAGAGTCATTATGCTTAACTGCACCTTCATATAGCTCATAAAACTCATAGACGTTAACAAGCCTGCCAAACACCTTGCGAGATAGCTCTAAGACCTCCTTCTCTGAGAATGCCAGGTTCTCTGCCTTTACCACTGGGCTACTAAGTATATATAGCCTCATAGAATCTGCTCCATACTTATCTATCATGTACATTGGGTCTGGGTAGTTTTGCAGGCTCTTGCTCATCTTCTTGCCATCTTCTGCTAGTACCATGCCTGTAGTTACGACATTATTAAATGCTCTACCTTTAAATAATGCACCAGAGAGTACGTGCTGATAGTAAAACCATGTACGGCACTGATCTTGAGCCTCTGCTATAAAATCTACTGGCACTCGTTTTTTAAATTCACCCTCATTCTCAAATGGGTAATGCAGCGCCGCGTATGGCACAGAGCCTGAATTAAACCAGGTGTCTAGTACGTCTGGTATACGGCTCATCTCTCCATCACAATCCTCACACTTAAACTTAACCTCGTCTACCACATCTTTATGTAGGTCCGCGACCTCTATACCACTCCGTGCTTTTAGCTCGGATATAGAGCCAAATACCTCTTGTGCCTCACACTTATCACACCTCCATACAGGCATAGTATTAGCCCAGAAGCGGCTGCGGGAGATTGACCAATCACGAGCGCCTTCTAGCCACTTGCCCCAACGGCCTTCTTTAATATGTTTTGGACTCCAATTAATACCCTTAGCATATTCTAGTAGGTCATCTTTAATTTTCTCTACTGATACAAACCAGCTGCCAGTAGCATAATTGAGTAGTGGAGTATCACAACGCCAACAGTGAGGGTAACTATGCTCTATTTTTTGCTTGCTAAATAATTTGCCGTTGTGTGCCAACCACTTTATCATAGCTACGTCTGTAGACATGTGGTCGCCTTTAGGCTTAACATTAAGCCCGAGGAAATCTGTAACCTCTGGTTTAAAGTTGCCGGCCATATCGACATGCTGTACAAATGGCAGGCCCACCTCCTTGGCTAGCTCCATGTCCTCAGCTCCAAATGCAGGTGCCTCGTGAGCAATACCCGTACCGTCCTCATCAGAGATAAAGTCTGCGGAGTAAATCTTCCATCCGTTTTCCTTGTTCTCTAGAGAGTCATCGTTAGCATAATAATCAAATAACGGCTTATACGATTTGCCTACTAACTCCTCACCCTTATACTCTTTTATTATTTTATATTCATCTTTACCAAATACTTCCCCTAAACGCTTTTTGGCTACTATAAATCTCACCAGCCTACCATCGCTTTGGTCTGTTTTTTCTATAGTTACATAATCTATACTTGCGCCTACAGCCAAGGCAACGTTACCTGGGAGTGTCCATGGGGTAGTAGTCCATGCCAAGATAAATGTACCTGGTTCATCTACCAGCTCAAACTCTGCTGTAACAGAAAGGTCTTTAATATCTTTATACCCTTCTGTAACCTCACTCTGGCTCAGTGTAGTCTCACACCTAGGGCACACATGCATAGTACGGTGACTCTCATATATAAGACCTTTATCAAATAGTTGTTTAAATGCCCACCACTCGCTCTCCATAAAATTAACATCCATAGTCTTATATGAGTTGTCCATATCAACCCAGCGCCCTATGCGTGGTATAACCTTCTCCCAAACTTCTGCATACTCAAATATCTTTCCTCGACAAGTATCATTAAATTTCTTAATCCCTACCTTTTGTATATCATCCCTGCCGGATATCCCCAACTCTTTCTCTACTATATTCTCTATAGGCAAACCGTGGCAATCCCAACCCCACTGGCGCTCTACTCTATAGCCACGCATAGTCTTATACCTAGGCACAGCATCTTTAACAAAACTCTGTAGCAAATGCCCGTAGTGTGGCAACCCAGTAGCGAATGGTGGACCATCATAGAATGTAAACTCCTCTGGGTTCTCCTTACCAGCAGGCTTATCTATACTCTTTTTAAAAATCTCCTCTTTGTCCCAAAAGTTAAGTACATCTTCTTCTCTTAAGGCTATAGGCGTCTTCTCTATTTTTCTCTCTGTAGACATCGCTGAATAATAGCAAATCTGCTATGATAATGCTAATGCAAGTAAACATAGATAAGTCTTGGCAAGCTGTACTTAGTAGCTATACAGACTCCCCTGAGTTTAAGACCACTATAAAATTAGTAGGTAAAGACTACAGCGATAAAGGCAAAACAGTATACCCACCCAGTGAACTAGTCTTTAATGCTCTTGCTCAGGCACCTTTTGATAACGTTAAAGTTGTAATATTGGGCCAAGACCCTTACCACAACCCTGGACAAGCTCACGGGCTTAGCTTCTCTGTTCCAGCTGCAATTAAAGCACCTCCATCATTGGTAAATATATTTAAAGAACTTAATGCGGACATGGCCATAAGCCGCACTAATACAGACCTAACAGACTGGGCTGAGCAAGGAGTACTCCTGCTTAATTCGACACTAACCGTACTAAAAAATCAGCCGACAAGTCACTCAAACTTTGGCTGGGAAGATTTCACAGACTATATTATTAAGTCTATCTCAGATAAGAAAGAGAACGTAGTCTTTATACTATGGGGTGCCTATGCTAAGAGTAAAAGGGCGCTGATAGACACTAATAAGCACTTGGTACTAGAATCTCCACACCCATCACCACTATCTGCTTACCGAGGGTTCTTTGGCTCTAGGCCATTTTCTAAAACTAATACGTATTTAAAAAGTCACGGATTGAGCAAAATAGTATGGCTTTAAATTTAAATAACCTTAGATTCCATCAAATTGGCCTCCTTGTCCACCACCCCCATTACTAGGACAGTTATCTATAGCACCTGTACTACAGCTACCCCATGCGCCATTATATGTACGTGTATATGTATATACTGTACAACCACTCACTCTACTATAGCTATATTGAACACCATACTTACCTCCACTGATAACAACATTTGATGGACTAAGGGTGTACCCAGAGCACGATGTAGAAGCAGGAGAGACTGTGCTACCTATACTTACTATATTTGATGCGGTACTACAATTTGCACCGTTCCTATCACAATAGCTGTCTGCCTCTATGTTACCAGCCACCTCTAGTTTACTGCTGGGAGTATTAGTATTTATACCAACATTACCACCGCTAATATTAAGATTGCTGGCATTATCTAAACGTAAATTAACTAAGCCTAACCCATCACCATACCCCAAATAAAAACCTCTAGTGCCGTCTAGTCGCCTACCTTCAAAATACCCATAGCGACTGTTTGTAGCATAGGAAGCGGTATGACTTGGACCTAATTGGTTGTACATATGCTCTAAGTTCGACTTAATCTTGGATGCTGATATTGTGGCCCCGTCTGTTATCCATGATGTGCCCTGCCATACTGCTGCGGCTGTAACCGTGCCTGCCAATGCTAAACCTATTATTAGTGATAGAGTTAGTGTCTTTAACTTTTGCATATATTATATACTAACACTTAAACTAAAACATTGGCACTATGGCCAGTGGATAATCTTTACCTTTAACCTCGTCATCGAACTCCTCTTTAGAGTTAAATAGCATACCGTACTCCTTGCCGTCTTCTCTTACTCCGCCAGTAAAGTCCATGCTCTCTGCCCTTTCCAAGGCCTCTTTATAAGAGTTCACTAGGTACTTGCCGTAGTATGATTGTAGCTTAACACCCTCGTCCTCTACTGTTTCTAATATATCATTATACTTTATACTCATTGCACACACTATACTATATATTTGTGGAAAACACATGTACCACCTCTCTGGGCAGAGTATACTTGTATGCAATGCGGCTAAATAAACTTGAATCATCTATAAGTGTCGTACTCCTAGTACTAATGACAGCGGCCATAGTACAAATATACTTATCTACCAGTGACTTAAGCGCCCAGGTTGAGCTGCAGCAGGCAAATGCTATATATACAGATAGCCTACTCTTGGCACAACACCCTCATGATACTCTTTTAACTACATCAACCGAAGTGGAGAACACTAATATCACTGTACCAAGCCTTGCCATGGCGACCATAGGT
>JAMONA010000004.1 GCA_027066795.1 Candidatus Kaiserbacteria bacterium | reverse complement strand
CCTGTTGTGCTGAAGACTCCGTCTAGCTCTGTACCTGAGACTGTGTCGTCGGCACTTGTGATGAATCCTGTGTCGTTTGTGAAGTCTGCAAGTGTTACTGTTGTGTAGTCTATTTCATTGTCTGAGACCGAATCATCTACTAAAGAAATCGTACCGTCACTTATTATGGTAGCGTCACCAGCAATCGCCTTATTCTCCCATTTTGAGGTGGCGTTATCGTAAATTAAAATCTCTGCGTCAACAGGTGCGGCTATTGTTGTGTCTGTTAAGTCAACAAGCGTCGTGCTGCCCACACTTGCCGCTGAAATTTCTTTTATAACGCCTAAAGCATCTCTAACCAGTACAGTATCTGTTGCTGTACCAGCTGCCAAACCAGTAAGAGTAAGGTTTGCTGTCGTTAGTGTTCCTGTTATGTTGGCATCACCAGTGACAGTAGCTGTTGTACCATCGTCTGAGAGGATACTGTCCTCAATTGCATTCCCATTAGCATCCCATTTAGTTAATGTGTTTGCAGTTCCTGTAGTACTTATAAGCTCTCCACTAGAGTTTATGTGTGCTACGCCAGTTGCCAGAGGAGTTGTTATAGTGCCTGTAAGAGTGAAGTCAGAGGCGGATAATCCTGCCAAGCTTGTAGCCCCGCTAACACTTAATGACGATAAGCTTGCCGAAGCACTTGATATAGAACCGCCAGATATTGTTGAGTTAGATATGTTTACCCCACTAAGATTATCTATGCGCTGTGTCAATGACAGCGCTCCGACATTACTCACACGAGGCGTACTAACACTCGTGTTAACCAACCCAAGCAACTCTGAACGCAAGTCATCTCTCAGATTCCCATATACTTGGTCCTGTACAATAGACTCAATTGTCTCAATTGGTATAACCTCCTTGATTACCTCTGTATTGGTTATAACTTCTCTTATTGTGTTAGTAACCACTTTAGGTGTATTGGCTACAGGCTTTTTATTAGTACCCTTAGTAATCTTAGATTTTTCATCTATTATTTTATTCTCTAATTTTACATCCTCACTGTTAAGTAACGCCACCTTAGTGCGTAACTCATATTCAAATTCTGGCAATTCTTGCACCCCTATGTGAACAACTGTTTTACCAAACACTCCACCTAATACATTAGTTGTAGCTAAATCGAGGCCCTCAGCCAAACCAGCCATTGTATGATCTATGTTGTTAACAGTACTGATTGCCAGAGAGTCTAACCAGCCATATGAGCTAAACATAGCCGCAGCAATATATTCATCAGGGTGCTTTGTAATAGTATTAAAGTTGGTACTAATCTTACCTATAGACGAAGTAGCAACTTCTGGCATGTTAGTAGCTAGTTCATTTATTTTGTATAAAGCTCCAACAGCTTGACTATAAGCAAATGACGCATAACGTGCATCAGTAAAAGAGTAAAGCCCAAAAACTAATGACGTGGCAGTGGCAAGTGCTATAACTCTATTTAAAACACCAACAGAAGAAACGCCTGACGGCATAGTCGGTCGCATATTTTGAAACATCATACCTCCTCCAGCTGCCGCCCTTATAGAGCTATTATGAGCTATGCTTCTCATCCTCATACTATTATCAGTATGTGTTTTAGCGGAATCCAAACGCGTACGCATATTAGATAATCGTGCAGTACGGTTTTTAAATATTACAGATTCTTTAACTGATGTTTCTGGTTTTTGTTTACGATAATAACTTTTAAGAGACGAGTCACCCATAGATGTCCCTGCAGCAAAACCACTGTTTAGCCCTGAGCCCATCGAAGCTTTTGCCTCTAACGACATCTTGCGCTCTCTTAACGCCTTTGTAGCCTTCTGACTTGATGCAAACTTTTTTAAAGACTCCGGGTCTACAAACCAACTTTGACCAATTTTTTGAGCCCTAACACTACCGCCCCTAGCTAGGCGACTAACATAATCATAAGAATAGCCGACTAATTTGCCGGCATCTTTTGACCCCATATATGTATTACCGTTTAGGAAGATTTTTTTACTCATAATACAAATAAGTCGCCTAGGCAACTTATCTATATTATAAGGGATATATCGCGTATTGATTAGTCTTACATGTGGATAAGTATGTACACATTTTTAAGCCATATATTTTCTTAAAACTATATGTAAAATATCTGATAACCTATGTAGCTATCTTTTTATATATACAACCTCTGTGCTAGCTAGTTTATACACATTATCCAAAATGATATTGCTCCCTAATATATTACTATTATTATTACCTAACATCTGATTAGTATATGAATTTATACGCTCTGGCATAATTACTGACAAGGCTATCAAGGCAACTGACACTGCAATGATGGCTTTAGCTAGTGCTCTATTAGCACTACTTACCTTGGTATTATTAATTGAGATACTTTCTACACTTTTATGGTTTTTAGCTAGACCTTTCACATGCTCTTGCATTAAAGTAGTACCCGTTTTGTCTATATTGCCAGCCGTATATCGGCTAATCTTATTATGTACCTTTGGCTTAACAGTAATCGCATCTAGCACATTATCAGTGCTCGGAATCTCTAGGTCACCCTCAGTTTTATAAGTAACTAGTGGTATTTTATGTATAGCTTCAGCATTTATAATCTTAATAGGTTTACTATCTGTACTTATACCTACAGATTTTGACTGTACTGCTGCTAATAGGCCGTCATTATGATCTTTATGTTTAAGTAACGAATACTCCTCTACAAACCACTTACGGCCCACTTTTGTAGCCAATATAGAACTACTACGAGCTAGCTGTCCTATATAATCTTGAGAGTAGCCAGTAAGTTGTGCAGCATCTGCAGATGATAAATACTCTTTACCGTCCTTAGACACAACATCTCTATGGCCATCTGTAGACCTATTAAGTACATCTTGTTCGTTTATTGTACCCTTAGAGACACCTGATGATACATCGAACTCAGGATTAAATCTTTTTTTGTATGCCAACACAGAGGTAAGCACTACCTGCCACTCACCAGATACACGACTGCATATAATATTTCCATTACGGCACAATTGCCCTATATAATCTTGAGAGTAGCCAGTAAGTTGTGCAGCTCGGCTACTCGTGACATAAGACTTTTCAGCTATATTAGGTTTAACTTTAATCATTATCTATCAGTATACACTTGATACCAGTCTTTAAATTAAACTAATCTATTTTCTGTGGATAACCTTTGCATACACACATATACTAATATACATAATACAACCCTACCGAGATGCTTAACATAGCGCTAATAAGCTGTAATATGACCTACTTGGCAAGCTCTCCAGTAATATAGTCTGATAGCATATGTATTGAATCATCATCTAATACTGATACAACAAGGATACTAGATTTAATTGCTTCAAGTTCTTTAATCTGAGAATCTAGAACCTTATCTGTAACAACATCAGACTTAGTTATAACTACTATTTCTTTTTTATCTAGTAACTCTAGGTTATATGCACCTAATTCTGCACGTATAGTATTATAAGCATCTAATAGGCTGTCTCGCTCTGCCGAGATACAGTGTATTAAGGTCTTGGTGCGCATTATGTGCTTTAAAAACTTATCTCCTAAACCCTTACCTGTTGATGCTCCCTCTATTAGTCCAGGTATATCAGCTAGTATATATCTACCGAAAGCACCTAAGTTAGGGTCAAGAGTAGTAAAAGCATAATTACCAACCTTTGCCTTACTGTTTGTAAGGAAATTTAACAATGTAGATTTTCCGGCATTAGGATACCCTATAAATCCTGCATCGGCTATTAACCTAAGTTCAACTTTAAAGTTTGAGGCTTCGCCTGGCTTACCTTCTGTATGCTCCATTGGTGTTACATTACGAGAGCCTTTAAAGTGCTCATTACCATAACCACCCTTTCCTCCTGATAAGATTTTTATTGGATTATTCTCTATTAAAATTTCATACTCATCCATAGTTTTTAAATCTGTCACCAGAGAACCGACTGGGATCTTAATGTAAAGGTCATCACCATCTTTACCTTCAAGACTATTTGCCCCACCTTGTACTCCTCCCTCAGCTTCAAACTTTGGGTTACTTGTATATTTAGTGAGGTACTCAATGTCACGAACTCCTACTAAATATACTGACCCTCCTTTTCCCCCATTGCCGCCCGCGGGACCACCTTTTTGATCACGACGACTTCTAAGCCATTTAACAACACCGTCTCCACCAGAGCCGGCTTTAATTTTTAAAGTTACTTCATCTACAAATGCCATAATACCTAATACTCTACATCTTAGAGCTTACTTATGCAAGACAATTATACAAAAATAAGATACACACCATATTATATGATGCTAGCCGACTAAGTTATACGTGTTGATTAAAAATATCAATAACCCACCATGTCATTTACTAAAAGTTTATAAAATATTATCTTACAAATCTTTATACTGTGGTAAACCACTTTAACCGATAAAAGCGTTTATCTACCCATTTCGTTTAACATAGAGACAAAACCTCCAGACCTCTTCTTTAACATCTTTGCTAATCTAGCGATGGTTGCAGAGCTCATACCAGTTGCATCTTCCACCTTACTATAGGGTATACCAACCTTTAGCATCCTAACAGCCTTCCAGCGCCTTGCTATGGTCTCTAGCTCTACTTGTGTTAGTAGGTCCGCAGTAAAATTATCCATATCTTTTAAATTATCTATGTACACGAGCGCCATAAGAACTTCGTCTACATCCTCATCTAGCACTCTTTTATATATGGTTTTCATAATTAAACTAAAATAACTTTATAATTACTTTACCTAGTAAAAGTATCATATATATATGGTACCTGCAAACTATTAACCAACATAACTTTTACGCTTTTTAAATCTACAGTCTGTCATTATAATAAATTATGCTATTTAAATTTAAGTTAGAAATCCAAAATCTATCAATTTTAGCTCAAGTACACTCCGTAAAAAAATACGAATATAAAATACCTCCTATCTATTAATCCAATATTTTTCCTAATTACTTTATGACAAATTTACATAGTAAGTCCGGCGTCCATTTATACAAGTATTGCAATTATATTCCGTCACTTATTATTAGATTAGAGATTAAATTAATATTGCACTACTTATTCAGTGTTCCTATTATTTAGAGTACACGGCAAGTATAAGACACTCTACTTTCTAGCAAATAAATAATTACAATATACTGGCCGTATAGGCATCTAGTGAAGATTTATTCCTCTATCCACCATTGTCCGCCAGCAAGTAATCGTTCTGCTTTTTTAAACTTTAACTCCTGTACATCTTTACCGTTAGTAATCCTTACCTTCTGGTTCCTGCCAAATTTACTTATACCAGCACTGGATGACTTATTTGAATCAATATTTTTAGTCGATATTAACTTAGCACGCTTGTGTACCTCTTGCATGTCACTATTTATATTATTTGACTGTGTAGATACCGCTTGTAGATTATTTAGCATTTTCTCTATCTGTGAGCCATATGTGTCCTCCATCTCTTTAAACAGGCGTAATCCCTCTCTTTTATATTCTATTAATGGGTCTCTTTGTCCATATGCTCTTAAATTAACACTTTGCCTAGTATAATCCATAAGCTCTAGGTGATCTACCCATAATAAGTCTATTGTTTGAAGTAACATTGACCTCAACGCTTGATAATATACGTCATCCCCGAGCTCTTTCCTCTTTATCTCGGATAAACTCGGTATTGATTTGTGTATCTCGTGTATACGAGATAATCTATCTAGCTCTGCTTCAAGATCTTTATTGCTACCTATAAGTATTTTTTTACGCATTTCATATATTGACTGTCTCTGTCTATTTAATATGTCATCGTATGCAAGCACTTGTTTTCTACTATCGAAATTGAATCCCTCTATCTTTGTTTGAGCACTCTCTAGGGCTCTGCTAATCATTTTCTGTTCTATAGGCTCATCTTCTGGTATACCAAATCGCCCCATCATACTCTTTATCATATCATTTGCAAAAATCCTCATCAGGGAGTCTTCTAATGAAACAAAAAATTGTGTATGTCCAGGGTCGCCTTGTCTACCAGAGCGGCCTCGGAGCTGATTATCTATTCTCCTAGCCTCGTGCCTCTCCGTACCTAATACAAACAAACCCCCAAGGTCCTTTATCTCTTCATACTCATCTTTAGAGGCATCTGGGCCACCAAGCTTGATATCAACTCCTCTACCAGCCATGTTAGTAGCGATTGTGACTGCTCCCTTGCGACCTGCTGCCGCGATTATCTCACCTTCTCTCTCATGGTTTTTAGCGTTAAGCATCTCATGTTTTATACCAGCCTTATCAAGATATGCACTTAATAGCTCATTACTTTCTACTGAACTGGTACCTATTAATATAGGTTGCCCTGTGGCATGTACACTTGCTACCTTCTTTGCTATTGCCTTGAATTTCCCACTCTGTGTTTGAAATATTAGATCATTATCGTCTATACGTTTTGGTGTAATATTAGTAGGAACCTCTACAGTATTTAGTCCGTATACTTTATAAAACTCCTCTGAGCTTGTAGAAGCAGTACCAGTCATACCAGCTAACTTACTATACATCCTAAAATAGTTTTGGTAAGTAACAGAGGCATACGTACGAGATTCTTTTTGTACCTCTACTCCCTCTTTAGCTTCTATGGCCTGATGCAGGCCCTCGCTCCAGCGTCTACCAGGTTGCATACGACCAGTAAATTCATCAACAATTACTACCTCTCCATCTTGGATAACATAGTCTTTATCATTAGTGAATATAGCTTGTGCACGCACTGCTGTCTCTAAATGGTGTACGTACTTAATCCCGCCCTCGGTATATATATTATCTACACCGAGTGCCTTTTCAGCTTTTTCTATACCACTATCTTTTATTTGAACAGCCTTAAGTTTTTCATCTATAGTATAATCCTCATCTTTAACTAGACTCCTAGCTATACCAGCAAAAGCAGCATAAAACTCACCCGACTCAGCAGCTGGTGCCGAGATTATAAGTGGCGTACGCGCTTCATCTATAAGTATTGAATCTATCTCATCAACGATTGCGAAGTTGAAACCCCTCTGTCGTAGATCATCCTTACTTTGGGCTATATTATCGCGTAAGTAGTCAAAACCAAACTCACTATTAGTACCATACGTTATATCGGCATTATAGGCCTCTTTGCGTGTGGCCGGCTTAAGTAACTCATCTTCTATCTTGTATGTACCATGTTTGTCTCTATCTTTATCCAAATCTCCTCCTTGCTCTGTAGCTTCATATAAGTAAGAACCTGAACCAGCGATAACACCTACTGATAGTCCTAGCGCTGTATATAGCTGCCCCATTAATGCTGCATGTAAACGTGCTAGGTAATCGTTAACTGTAACCAAGTGTACTCCATGCCCCTCAATAGCATTAAGGTATATCGGCATAGTGGCTACGAGTGTCTTACCTTCACCTGTGCGCATCTCAGCTATGTCTCCATTGTGTATAACGGCACCACCAATTACTTGCACATCAAATGCTCTGAGACCTAAAGTGCGCTTACCGGCCTCTCTTACAACAGCGAATGCTTCTGGTAGAATATCGTCTAGGCTCTCGTCACCATTTAACCGCAGTCTAAACTCATCTGTCTTCGCTCTAAGCTCATCGTCTGATAAAACAACCATCGATTCCTCTAGGTTATTTACCTTTGGTAAAATAGATTGAGCCTTCTTAAAGGCTCGTGTGTTTTCATCTCCAAATATCTTCTTTAAAATTGACATATAAAAATATCGTATATATTATGAATATTGTATCGCAAACAGAACGGATGACGGGTGCTAGCTCCAAAACGAAAATAGTGAGTGCCGCCGCCATCCGCTCTACCAACGACACGCATAGTATAGCAGTAATCCTGTCTTGCGTAAAACTTATAGACATGTCATAATACCGCGGAGTGTCACTAAGGTGAAGCTTAACGAAAATACGAAAGAGACCGCCGTTTGGCGGGCTTTTTTGTTATAGGTGATTATGGTTGATAATTGATATTATGTCTTTTATTTTTTTATTATTCGGCTCAATTACAGCAGCTCGCTTATAGTAAGCTATGGCTATATTATACTTACCTCGTTTATATGCATTGTCTGCAAGCGATACTAATAAGCTCACCTTATTTGGAGAGAGTGACAGTGCCTCTTCTAAAAACTTAACCGCCTCATCATGTCTACCATACACTGACAGTGCTGTATATATTACATATGGATAACGTGAATCTTCAGGATACTTACGTTTTTGTTTTTTCATCTCATTTATCGCAGCATCTAGAAACCTAACCTTTGTCTCCATATCTATATAACCAAGCGGGTGGATGTCTTTAGCTACTTGTATAAACTGCTCTCTAACCTCTTTTGTGCCAGGTGCCAAATCATTAGACGCTTTAAGAAATAGAACCCTAGATGCATCTATGTCTCCAGAGTCATTGTATGCATCAACAGCCTTAATAAGTATATTATTTTGAGTATATGATGGATAATTAACAAAAAATATAAAAAGAAAGCTAACTATGCCTACAGTGGCCATCATAATAAAACGCCATAGCCATCCTTCTATCGGGCGGTCTATTGAATGCTGTACTGCACCCACCATAGAGCCTGAGTGAACCCAAGCGGCCAATGAAAAGAATAGTATATAACTAACTATGTAATCAAATACAAATAAGTTGTGCACCGCGTACGCAATTAGCAAGCCGATTAGCAACAGCCTATCTGTCATGTTGAAATACTGCACCTTGGTACTATAGAACAATACGCTTGCATACATAAGTAAGTATGCAACTAAGCCAAGTAGTCCTGACGCTACTAACCAACCAAGTAATACATTTTCAATACGGTCACTCCATTGTTGCTTGTCCTCTGTATTAGAATTATGATACCTGTCGAATACATAATTAAAATTATCCTGACCCCACCCCAGCAATGGACTTTCCATTACTCCACTCATGGAAACTTCAAAAACAGTCTTACTGGGCAGCGTACTTACATCTTGTGCTGTGCTCATGCCTACTTGTATATAAAACCCAGCTATGACAGCTAACGCAACAATAACTACCATACTAAATACTTTTATATATGTATGTGCCCTAGACATTATTAAATGTAGTATATATATAGTTGGCAGCACACTACCTACTAATAACCCTAATAGCGCACCAGTGACACCTGTAAACCAGAGCACAGTGAAGTTAAACATCATTATAAAAGCGTACACAAAACGCATTAATGTGTTTGTACTTCTGCGTATGTATAATGCTGCTATAAATATATGAAATACTGCATATATGGCTAAATAAGCTGAATTACCCACAGGCCCAGTTATACTCATATACCCCACAGAAAGCTCACTCAAGGCATCTATACCCACTACCACGCTAATGACTAAAGACCATTTCCAAAACTTATCCCATAGTGCCTCTGTATTTAATATACTACCAAGCACTACAAAATACATAAATAAATGTAGCATTGTTATTAACCCCTCCATACGTTCAAAATTGCTCCAGAAACTCTTGAGTGGTGCGACACCAGTGAAATCAGCAATTGCAACCACTATTACAAATACACCTACAGCTACGTGAACCAAGGTAGCCCTTACCTTAGGTATGGCCCCAAACAAAATAAGCAAAATCCATCCACTAAAAGCTAGTTCTACAAGTACTCTAAACAGCAGATTCTTACCAACTATATACGGGAAAAAAGACCAGTCCGCAACATACAAAACCAAGGACGGTATTGCAAATATACACATCAGTACAAAAACCCTCAAGTACTTTTCAATATTCCACATTATTAATTATTGTAACATGCCATACCGTATGACATCGACATAGACTACTTATTTAACCTCTTCTACTGTGAAGGTATCTGAATCCCCATTATACAAATCTTCATGACCTCCATCTTTACTAGAAGTCAACAATAGAGGAGTCATAGCTATGCCCATAAGAGCCAAAAGACCCACCGCCCACTTACCATATTCGTCTGGCAACAAGCTAACACTAGCACCTAGTACGGCATTGTTAGATTTATCTACTGGTAAAACAGACCGATCTTGAACATCTGACACAGCAATAGCGTCATTAACACGACTAAGATATGGCATACTAATTTTACGACCTATTATACTTTTTATTGGGATAGTCTTTGAAGCTTCTTCTGTAACATTAGCCACATCTATTGCTGATGCTGATTTCTCTTGTATATCTTCACTTATAGCTTGTGTAGGTACTGCATCTATATTAAAAAACTCATCACTACCTGCAATGGTCGAATTGAATACGTTTACTAACCTAACGAGGCCTCCACGCCTGGCTATATCTATACGCATGGTCTTACCGCTTATTTTAATTGAGCTTGAGGCTGCTATAATAGTACCATCAGGTATCTTAAACCTCATAGAATCAACCACTAGCGACCATTGGTTTAGCTCTGTGTCTGAAGAATCATCATTGAATATCTCTACAAACTTATTATCTCCTGAGAGCCTAAGTCGAAAGTCAGGCTCTGTCACACTAACAGTGAGTGCTGTCTCATCATGCAAGACACCTTCTGTTATTAATACTTTAATTACATAATCACCAGGATACTCATATATGTGCGAGGTCGAACATTGATTACCATAACTTCCGTCACCAAATGTAATATAACAACCGCTATTAGTTACCTTACCTATAGAATTATATAACTCAGGTTTGATATATGTAACACCACCAAATACGGATACTATATCTGACATATCTCTCACAAATATATCTTGAGGAGGCTCTACTTCAACTGTACGATACTGAGTAACCTCTCTAATTTTTAGAGTGTCATTTACCTGAGTCTCCATGCTACCGCTTGCGCTAACTAGCACAGCAGAACATGATTCGCCTTCTGTAACTTGATCACTAGTATATGTAACCGTGTACACCTCATCACCATCATTATTTATGAGAGATACTGTGTCTCCTGAATTAGACATGGACATGACAGTGTCGATGACAGTACCTGCACCACTTACCTTAGTTGCGTCATTGGCCAGCAGAGCCTCCTCACCTGAATCTATCAACATGTCTCCTACTCCACCATTTTTAGGTGGAACATTAAGGATGTGATTAGAGCCGTCATTAAACTTCCACCCTGTGATATCTATAACGGATGTACCGGTATTTTTAATCTTTACCCACTCACGATCACTATCGCTACCCACTGGATTACACATTACTTCTGTTATCTCAATACTTGCAAGTGTAAAATTAGGCAAACATAATAATGCTAGCAAAAAGTATTTCATAATACTAACTATCCAACAAGGTGCGTAGGTCCTTTTCTGATACCTCAGATGGGCTACTTTGTGAATTAGTAGGCTTACTTGATACCCTATCCACATTAGTAGTAGGCTCTATTGACTTACTTGTTGTAGCTTTTTTTATTGCAGACAACAAATCACTCTTAACTTTTACATTGGATTGTTTTTGTTGGCTATTGCTCTTTTTATTTTGTGGAGATCTATTGTTGTGACTTGAATTTGTCTTTTGATATACTGCTTTCTTTTTTTGTTGAGAGTTATTTTGTTTAATGTTTTTAGATTTACGATTATTTTGACTTTGCCTAGCTGGTGTAATACCCATCTGCTCTATAAAGGCTTCTACCTCTGTTCTTGGTTTTGAATAAGTAGCTCTTGAATATTCTATTATCTCTTTATCAAATACTATCTTTGGAGTATTAATAGGCTCTATAGTCCTGGCAGAAAAAGGCTGAGACCCTATACCGTCTATCATTAATGTAAGGTATATCTGAGCAAAACCCAAATTGACTATATCATCTGCAAAAAATGTTGGCTTATATAATGTTTCTAGTACCTGAGCATCAAATGGCCCAACTCTAAACGTAACAGTTGTACCAACGTTACCAAACACTGCATTACGTATATTCTCCTCCATTTGCTCTACATACTGATGTGCCAATGTAAGAGATAGTTTATACTTACGAGCCTCTGACAGGATGTTAGAGAAAGAATCATTAACTACAGATTGAAACTCATCTACAAACAGGTAAAACGGAGGTAACCTCTCCAAATTAGTAGAAGACTCCTCTGCTCTGCTCATAGCTGACAAGTATATCTTGGTTATAAGCATGCTCCCTATTAAATCTGCATTCTGTTCTCCCATACGGCCTTTAGATAAGTTAACTATAAATATTTTTCTGTTGTCCATAATCTCCCTTATATCAAATGCCGATTTTGGTTGAGCTACAACATTACGCACGAGTGGATTAGCAACGAATTGCCCTATCTTATTTTGTATAGCTGGTGTTGCCTCTTGCCAGAAGCGCTCTGTGTAGCCGGCAACCTCGACTTTCCAATATTCTAATACAGTAGTATCTGTAACTCTGTCTAATACTTTATTGCGAAACTCTTTATTGGTTAACATTCTATTTATGTCTACTAGTGTTGCATCTGGATACTCTAGTAACGCCAAAAGGGTGTTCTGTAATATATACTCCATTCTGGAACTCCAAGCGTCTACCCATATGCGCTTAAATGCGCTCATTAGTCCAGCCACCACCAAATGCCTTTTTTCAAAACCTACATCTTCAAGCACGTTAAAGCCTATTGGGTAATCAATATCAAACGGTGCAAAATATATAACATCCTTGATGCGATCTTGTGGCACAAACTCAAGTAACTTCTCAGCTGCCGAACCATGTGGATCTATAAAGCAAACTCCTTCACCATTTTGAATATCTTGTATCGCCATGTTCTCTAACATGGTTGATTTACCCATTCCTGTTTTACCTATTATGTACATGTGCCGCAGCCTATCTTCTGGCTTTATACCAAATGCAGTATGAGTACCACGCACATCAGTCATTGCGAAGTAATTTACATTATTTGTCATAATACTAGTATACACCAGGATTCGAAATAATTTGCTATACTATACACCTATGCGAATACTCACAGTAATACCGATAACTAATAGTAGCTGGATAGACGAATTAACTTACTTTTCATTGAGTGATGTGCCTCTAGGCTCTGTAGTAGAGATAACTCTACGTAATAAAAAGGTACAGGCGTTAGTTATACACAGCGCTAGTGCAGCAGATATGAAGGCCATACTACGAGGAGGAGACTTTGCACTTAGACGGATAGAGTCCACAACGCCGCGAGAGATGCTCTCAACAGGGTTTATAGAGGCCGCGGTAAGTACAGCCGAGTACCATGCATCTACTACTGGCTCAGTATTATATTCCTTAATACCAAAAGCTATACTTACTGAGTACACAGGATCTATTGTAGTAAGAAATATAATGAAAGAGAAGTCAATACACGATGTATACGCACTGCAAGCTCCAACAGCGGACAGACTGACGATGTACAAGAACACCATACGAGAATCTTTAGCTCAACGTCGATCTGTGCTATTAGTGGCTTCAAATATAGCAGATGCCACCAAGCTATACTCTGAACTATCTAATGGTATAGAAGACATGGTCTTTCTGTTAACTAGCAAAACTACCAAGAAAAAGCTACTTGAAACAGTCGAGACTATGGCTAACTCTAAAAAGCCAGTATTGCTAATATCTACACCTAAATACTCGATGTTGTTAAGACAAGATATTGGTACAATAATAGTCGAGGACGAAAGCTCTACCACTTATACGACACGCAAAAGACCATACATAAACACTGTTATATTCATTACAAAATACGCTAAGAACATTGGCGCTAAGTTAATCCTAGCTGGAACAGTCCTGTCTACCTATGTACATTTAGAAATGCGAACAGGAAACATAAGCGAGTTAGCCCCACTCTCTACACGCCACCGATCTAAAGTTAAGGTAACCGTATTAGATATGCGTAAAAAGAAAGAAAAGATTACTGGAAAACCTTTACAAAACAAAAAATTTCTAACAATAAGTGAAGATGTAGAAAAAATTATATCTAAAAATATTAATAACAATATTGGGACACTTATACTAGCTCCGCGCAATGGGCTGGCTCCCATAACTGTATGTCGAGACTGCAAGAGTACTGTAACGTGCAAGTCGTGCGATACCCCCGTTACACTACATAAGAAAAGTGATAACGAGCGCGAGTTCTTATGTAGTAAATGTGGTGAATCACAGGAAAGCAATACAACATGCATATATTGTAATAGTTGGCGCTTAGACACTTTGGGTGTTGGTATAGAGCTGGTTGAAGACCACCTCCATAAACTGTACAAAAAGTCCAAGATTAAACGTGTAGACAAAAAAACAACCAAAACAGACAAGCAAATAAAAGACACTGTAAGTAAGTTTAATAAAGAAGGAGGTATACTGCTTGCAACTCAGACAGTCCTACCTTTTATAGACGAGGTGGACACGGCTGTAGTCGTGTCACTAGATGCGATGCTCTCTGTGCCAGATTTTAAAATTGATGAGAGAGTATTTGCTCTGTTGTTAAAGGTAAAAAATATTACTAAAAATAGACTTGTCGTACAGACTAGGATGCCCGACCGATCTGTACTTACACTGGCTGCAAACGGTGAGATATCCGACTTTATGAGAGAGGAGCTATCACTACGCAAAACGCTTAAGTACCCACCGTATACTGTGATGATTAAGATTACCTCTGTGGGCAGCAAAAGGCAAATAATCGAAGATTTCCAACGCATAATGCCACGACTTGAGGAATACGGTCCAAGAATCTTTAAACAATTTCACCGTATAAATCTTAGTAAATTTGCCCTACATGCATTATTACGCATCGACACGAAAAAATATCCGAGTAGCAAACTAACCGAGTTATTGAAAGATATACAACCAAAATTTGAAGTCAAGATTGATATTGAGTAGTGCGCCGGACAGGATTCGAACCTGTGTAGGCAATTGCCAACTGGGTTACAGCCAGTCCCATTTAACCACTCTGGCACCGACGCATTTGTTTATATTTATAGTCCAAAACTAGACTTGTAACAGTCTACCAAAAATTAATAATTCTTCAACTGGTCTGCATACGAGTGTACTCGTATCTTCTCTAATGCCTTAGCCTCTATTTGTCGTATACGCTCTCGAGTAACTCCAAATATCTTGCCTACCTCCTCTAGTGTATGGCATACACCATCCTCTATACCGTTACGTAATTCTAGTATCTTACGCTCTTTAGGAGACAGTTCATCAAGTACTTCTTGCAAATGATTGTTCAGTATCCTTTTGGCTGCGCCCCTATCTGGAGACTCTATAGAGTCGTCTGTCTGAAAAGAGCCAAGTGTACTCTTGCTACCATCGTCGTCAGAACCTACTGGCGCCTCTAATGAGAGGGTTAGCTGGTTTATCTTTTGTATATGATACACCTTCTCTATGTCTAAGCCCATCTCTATGGCCACCTCCTCGGCAAGTGGCTCACGCCCAAGATGCTGACTAAGCTCACGTAGTTTTTGCTTATATTTAGCTATTGTCTCTACCATGTGCACAGGTATACGTATAGTACGAGACTGGTCTGCAAGTGCACGAGTGATAGCTTGACGTATCCACCATGTGGCATATGTAGAAAATTTGTAACCTTTAGTATAATCAAATTTATCTACAGCCTTAAATAACCCAAGGTTACCTTCTTGTATTAAGTCTAAAAGAGTTAGATCTGGTGAGCGGTTTGCATACTTTTTTGCTATAGATACTACCAGACGCAGGTTAGAGCGAGCCAGTAAATTACGTGCCTCATCATCTTCGGCTAGTATGCGCTTAGCTAAGCGTACCTCGTCATCTGCAGTTAACAGTGGGTATTGACCTATCTCCCGTAAGTACATCTGCACTGAGTCTCCACTACCGTCTCTACCTTTAAGACGCTTACTCTCTAGTACTGCATCCATCTCTATGTCGGCGTCCAATAGGCTGCCTCCCTCTAGTATGTCTATCCCAGCGATATTAAAGTCATCATATAAGTTTTCTAAGAATTGCACATCATCTTCCACTGTTGGGAACTCTCTTAATATCTCGTCATAGGTAATGTATCCCCTGTTTTTACCTTTTGTTAGTATTCCTTTTTTACGTATTGCTTTCTCTTTCTCTGTTAGCCTAACAGGACGGTCAGATTGTTTAGACTTTGATAGCTTTTTAATAACCTTCTTGCCTGTTTTTAACTTCTTGGCCACACTCTTTATAGACTTACTTTTAACTTGCTCTTTTTTTATAGGTTTCTTTATTAAAGTCTTCTTAGCAGCCTGTTTTTTTATCACTTTCTTTGTTGTTGTTTTTTTTGCTACCATATTATAAAAAGATGCATACTAAATCGCAGCACCGTAGGACACTACTATAGCCTGCATGTCAAGGTTTTGCAAGGTATAAACGGGTATAGCTATACACTCTCGAGTTCTTTATTAAGAGTATTTATCTCTTGTTGTAACTCTTTAATTACTTTTTTGTCTTTATTAGATTCGGCCTTTAGCAGGTCTTGCGTTAACTTCAACCTCTTTGAGCGTAGGGTTCCCTGGCGCAAATACTCTAAGCGCTCTGCAACAACAGCCTGTACAGCTTCTTTGCTACCATACATACTCTCGGCATATGTTATATCACCCCCGCCAACATCCTTTAGTGCTTCTTCAAGTGCCTCTTGCCCTACCATGCTAACCACTCTTCCTCTTATCGCAGAGGTGTCTACAGCAGCTTCGCTTAGCTCCTCTTGCCATTTTATTATAGATGCCAACATTGTTAATGGGCTAAATTGCTTACGGTAATCTTGTGTACGAACCTTGGCTGGTTCTTCTGTAGTCACCTGCTCTTTTGGTAATTTTACTGCCTGTAGAGCCAGTATTACGGTAGACTCTGAAGCCCCTATTTTGCCTGCCACAATCTTTATGAAGTGCTCTTGATCTATCTTACTCTGTATACGTGCAACAAATGGTAGGACCACCTCTTCTACTCTTTTTTTAAATTTCCTATCATCGTCCTTGTTTTTAGCCTCATATACATCTAATAAAAATTCTACAATATGCTTTGCATTTTTTATAATCTCCTTCCACTGGTCTATACTACCCTCATTGAGCACATCTGCCGGGTCTTTACCATCTGGCAATTGTGCTACCTTAGCATCAAAGCCGTTGGCCAATGCGATTATGGCACTCCTGCCGGCTGCTTTTATACCTGCGTCGTCTGCATCTAGTGATAGTACTATATTTTTAGACATCCTACCTAACACTTTACAGTGTTCATTAGTAAGTGCTGTACCAGATATCGCAACGGTATTATTATACCCCGCTTGGTGGCAGGCTACCAAATCCATTTGGCCTTCTACTAGAATTGTAAAGTCGTTTTTACGTATTGCTTGTTTGGCCATATCATAACCGTATAAGACTTTAGACTTACTATACAGCTCTGTCTCTGGAGAGTTTATATATTTTGCATTCTTAACGTCATCTGCTGCCTTGCCAAATACTCGCCCTGAAAACGCTACCACCCTACCCGCAGTGTCTCTCATAGGGAACATTATGCGCGAGCGGAATCTATCATAATGTCCCTTATCACCTTTAATAGAAAGGCCGACACTCTCAAGGGTCTTTAAATTAAAACCTGCCACCTTAAGCATACTCTCGGCAGCATGCCAGTCATCAGGTGCAAACCCTATCTGAAAACGCGTAATAGTGTCACTGGTAAATCCCCTGTCCTCTAGGTACTTAAGCACCTCCTTGTTCTCCTGTAATCGCTGGTAATAAAACTCTGCCGCTTGCTGCATAGCAGCAAATGACTTCTCGCGCTCGTCTAACTGCTCTTTACTCTTTTTTGGGCCATCATACTTTATCTCTACTCCAGCCTTCTCTGCCAATATCTTAAGTGCGCCTTTAAAATCTACACCCTCTATCTTCTCTATAAAAGTAAAGATGTCGCCATGCTCTCCACAACCGAAACAGTGATAGCTTTGACGCTCAGCAGAAACAGTAAAAGATGGTGAGCGCTCGGAGTGAAATGGACACCGGGCCTTCATGTTAGCACCTCCACGCTGTAAGGTAATATAACCAGATACAAGGTCTACAATATCTACCCTGTCCTTAATTTGTTCTACTGTTGAGCTCATTACGATGATTATAACATAGGTAACTTTTGTATCTATATTATTAGAAATAACCTCTTTAACTCCTTAAATAATTCTTCCCTGTCTTCTTTATCTGCGAAGTTGTGACTTCCTTGTATTTCCTTGTATTCTAAATCTGCTATATTTCTATACTTATCAAAATCTGGACCAGAACCAACTATCTCATCTTGCTTTGACTTTATGACGGTTAATCTTGTTTTACTGACTAAATCTTTAAGTAAGGCAACAAAGTCTGTAGACACAAGCACCCGCCAGAACTCACTACCAATCTCTTGTACTGCTCCTGATGTACGTGGGTAGACCGAGACACCGTCTTTAAAGACCTTGCCACCCTTGCTCTCTATACGTTCAGATATCCTACTTGCAATACTTGATAGGTGTGAGCTAATAGCCCCTGTAAATACTATACTGCGAACATTGTCTGGACTTAACATTGCCGTAGCAATTGTACCCATTGAGTGTGCATATATATTTATATTTTTAGTAATGTATTGCTCTCTTGCGTACGATATAACAGATTTCAAATCTTTAGATGCCTTGAGTGGACTAGCGTCAACTTGTCTCCCTTGTGACTTACCATAACCGGACTGATCAAACCTAATTATTAGAAAATCATTAGCAAGATACTCTGCCAACTCAGCAAATAGGTGCTCTCCCTCACCTTTATCTGTACCAAAACCATGTACGAAAACAATAACCTCTTGAGCAGACTCATTACCCTCAATAAGCACATCTAGCTCCTCGTCAAATGTATTTACTATGGTTAAAACCTTCTTCATAAGAAAAGTATAACATAACAAAAAAACTCCCTGCTTTAGACAGGGAGTTTTAAAAATGACTTAGCGCTTGCTCCACTGTGGTGCGCGGCGTGCCTTCCTTAGGCCTGGCTTCTTACGCTCTACTGAGCGTGGGTCTCGCTTAAGGTAACCTTGTGCCTTAAGGTGGTCTCTTAGCTCTGCATTGTGCTCTATAAGCCCACGAGCTATACCGTGACGCAGTGCTTCTGCCTGTGCTGATACACCACCACCCTTAA
>JAMONA010000003.1 GCA_027066795.1 Candidatus Kaiserbacteria bacterium | reverse complement strand
AACAGTCAATGATTAGACACAACAAAAAAACCCAGGCGGTAGCATCTTTAATCTCTCCTCACAGAGAGACGCTACCGACTGGGTTTTTAGAAAGTGATTGTCTCTACCTCACTACAGAGGAAAGACTCCAAATACAAATGCGGCCAGTGAAGTGAGTATAAATGCAAACACTCCCCAGATCGCATTATTAACTAAATACTTCCACATTATGTGAAAATATGGAGTCTGAGTATTGTGTATCCTGTACACAGGATACACAAGCCAATTCCCAAGAACAGTGCTAGGAATTTCTTCCCATGTATGGAACCAAGCCTTAACCTAGGCTCTGGCAGCTTGCCCGTAAGCAAGCCTGTTGATACCAATTTCATAACCTTTCTCCTTTTCTTTTTATTTAAAACTCAAAAAACCAACCGTTAAAATAGCTCTAAAATAACCAGTTGTCAATACATATTCTATATAAAGATACACTACCTTATGCTTGACAACGACTCTAATATATGGTAATAATTCAGTTACATATAGGCCTTTAGGGCTTATAGCGCATGACAATTATAAATTATAAATATTTAATAGGCAAAATTATGAACAATCAAGAGACTAACTACGAGCAAGACACTCACAGCGAGGAGAGCCGCGGAGTGGCTATGAACATCTTCGCTATACTAGGATTTATAGCAATACTCTTAGCTGGGCTATGGGCAACTGTACAATTAGTAAAGCAAGTGTCTAACATGTCGTTCGACTTCGTAAGGCCAAACATCACCATGAATATATTCGGTGATAGTGACGAGCTTACTGTAGTACCAAGCAGTAAGGTAGCCAACTCTGCCGAGCCAACGCTTATAAAGTGGACACTTGGTGAAGATGCACAGACTGTAGAAGGTGCTACCCTGTCATTCTCTTACGGTTGTAAGCGCGGACTATACGCTAAGATAAAGGATTTTAATACAAATTCATATCGTGCTATACCCTGCAACGCACCATATAAGATGCCAGCTACAGACACTGAGTTATCTATAATACCAATGCTTACCGATGCTAACACTGATGAGCTAAAGTACTCGATAACATACACACCAGCTGAAAGCTCTGAGATAAAAGAACAAGTGGCACAAGGCCAACTACAGGTAACAAACATAAAGGTTGCCGTGTCTACTCCCAAGCCATCTACTACAGACTCTGCAGTAGAGACCCCTACAGTTGCTAAGGCAGTGGTCAGCAAGACTGCTCCTAAGGTTACTAATACTAATGTAGCAAAAACTAACAAGGTAGTACGTACAGTCGTACCGGTACGCAAATCTGACCCTAACGGACTACCAGACCTAACTGTAAAGGTGTTAGGAGTTAGCGCACCAGACTCTACAGGTACAATATCTGTAAGGTTTGAGGTTGCAAACATAGGTACAAAGATGGTGGGCGTGTGGGCACTATCTGCAGCTCTACCTACTGAGCCCGCGTTTGTATATACTTCAAAGCCTCAGCAAGCACTATACGCTGGTGAGCGTGCAGAGATACTACTTACATTTAATAAGCTCAAGGTTGGTAGCAACCCACTGCTTATAACTATAGACCCACTAGGCTTAGTGGTAGAGTCTCTAGAGACTAATAACTCTGTAATCCAGAACATAGTAAGATAACTAAACAAGTTACTCTCAATAAAAACACCCTACACTAGGAAATCCTGGTGTAGGGTGTTTTTACTTGAAATATGCCGGAAAATCTGTATAATCTGCGCATTACTTAAGGCTTTATCTTAGTAATATTATTAGCAACGGAGGTCGCTTAAAACTCTCACCGAGTTGATGAAAAGGCACGATGGTGAAAGAGGCAACCTCTGAAAAACAATTATGACTGAAATTAATAAAGGGAACAGTGCAATGAATGCACTTATAAATGACTCTCCTGAGCCACTAAACTTAGGAGACACAGTAGAAGGTTCAATAGTAAACATCGACCGCGGTCGTATCTATATAGATATACATCCACATGGTACTGCTGTTATCTATGGTCGCGAGTATCTATCTGCCAGAGACATGCTTAAGAACCTTGGCATGGGTGACACCATCGAGGCTAAGATTATAGAAGTAGAGAACAAAGACGGCTACATAGAAGTGTCTCTACGTGAGGCAAGGCAAAAGCAAATCTGGAGCGACGCCGCAAAAGCACTAGAGGAGAAGACGCCACTAGAGCTACCAGTAAAAGATGCAAACAAGGGTGGTCTTATAGTAGAGTGGCAAGGCATGACAGGCTTCCTCCCTGCATCACAACTCTCAGCAGAGAACTATCCTAAGGTCCCAGATGGAGATAAAGACAAGATCTTTATAGAGCTTAAGAGCCTAATAGGCACAACTCTTACATTGACAATGATCACTGCAGACCCTAAGGAGGGCAAGATCATATTCTCTGAGAAGGGCACAGACATGGTAGCTAAGAGTGATACCGGACCAGCTAAAACTATAGAGGAGTATAAAGTTGGTGACGACTTAGACGGAGACATCACAGGTGTTACCGACTTCGGGGCCTTTGTAAGGGTTGAGGGTGGCATGGAGGGCTTGGTACACATCTCAGAGATGGACTGGGGCTTAGTAGACAACCCTAAGGAGCTATATAAACCAGGAGACAAAACTCGCGTAAAGGTTATAGAGGTTAAAGACGGTAAGATATCCCTATCTATTAAGGCTCTTAAAGAGAATCCTTGGACAGCAGCTACAAGCAAGTACAAGCAAGGTGATAAGGTAAATGCTGTTATAATCAAATATAATCAGCATGGTGCACTAGCCTCTATAGAGGAGGGTGTAGCTGGTCTTGTACACATATCGGAGTTTGGAGACGAGGAGACACTCAAAGCAGAGCTAAAGCTGGGCACTCCTTACGAGTTTACTATCTCAGTATTCGAGCCAGAAAATCGCAAGATGACACTGGTATACAAGAAGTCAGAGTAATATTTACTCGCTTACATATAAAAACACCGTGGCCTGTAGGCCACGGTGTTTTTATATTGTCTTAATTAAACTTATTCATAGCGCTGTCTGTGCCATTTTTTATTATTTCTATTATTGCGTTGCTGGCCCTATTTAATATCTCTGGTAGCTTGCCACGCTCAGTTATGCCAAATTTCTTAAGTACAAACCTACTCACAGCCTCCCCACCCTTAGGCTTGCGCGGTTTACCAAAGAACACAGGCACAATACCTATACGCACACGGGTGAACTCTTTAGTGCCTACAGCCTTTATAATGTCTTCTACTCCCTTCTGTCCTCCTGAGCCTCTTGCTACACTCACCTTCACCTCACCGTATGGCAAGTCTATATCGTCATGTACTATTACTAACTCACTGCCAGGATTCTTCTGCAGTGCCTTGGCCACTGGCCCACCAGAGAGATTCATATAAGTGTCCGGCAGCAAGACCTCCACACTACCTCCAAATGCTCCAAGGGACTCCTGAAATAGCTCTACAGCCATACGCCCTACATTATGCCGTGTACCCTTATACTTACCACCAGGATTACCTAGGCCTACTACTAGCTTATCTAAATTTCTGCTCATTTTATAAGATTATCACATCAGCACACACAAACAAGTTTGGTGTCAAGCGATGCATGTAGTATACTACCTTGCAATGAGTACTACTCCACCTAACCTAGCCGAAAACAGCACAAAAAAGGAGAGTACCGCATCTATAGTATCGTTAATAATCACCGGTATAGTGATGCTCTCTGCCGTATTCTTGCTACGAGCCTACATAGTAAAGCCATTTATAGTAAGTGGTGTATCTATGTACCCCACGTTCAACTCTTGGAATTATCTTATTATTGACGAGGCAACATATAATTTTAATAGAGAGCCATTGAGAGGAGAGGTACTCGTATTTCACTACCCTGGTGACACAAGTCGATTTTTTATAAAAAGGGCTATAGGGCTACCAGGCGAGACTGTTACACTCAAGGATTACTCAGTAACAATAACTACCAACGACGGTAGTGGCTCGACATTTACACTAAACGAGCCCTATATAATAGACTCTAAGCGCAAAACCGCTGACTTAAAGATGGTGTTAGGTGATGATGAATACTTCATGCTTGGAGACAACAGACAAGAAAGTGCGGACTCTCGGTATTGGGGAGCACTTAAAAGAGAGTACATAGTAGGCAGGCCAATCTTAAGATTATTCCCATTAAACCAAATAGATTGGATGCCTGGAGCAACAGATTATAACAACTAGATAGTACTATAATGTTAAACATAAAAGACACCCCTGTTAAAAATACCGCCGAGTTCCTAGAGCAGGCTGTTAAAGTGGCACGAGCGTTTGGCTTTACAGATATCGATACTGCCCTGCAAGACTTCCCATCTAAACGACTAAAGGCAGCGCACAAAGTTATACATACTCACAACAGAGACAAGAGCCTGATACCTACAATGCGAAAGCTTGCTACTAAAAATGTACAAGAGTCTACAGAACACATACTAGGCTATGAGCTAGACACCAGCCTAGAGTCCAAAAATAGCTTCTCATTAAATATAGCAAACACAGAGAACCCTATAGCTGAGGCAACCTTAATAGCCACAGCATATACACTACTAGACAGTCTTGGAGTAAAGGACACAGTGGTACACATAAATTCATTTGGTACATCCGAATCATTTACAAGATACCTGCGAGACCTTACCAAATACTTTAAAAAGATATCTGCTGATACTACACTACAAGTGAAGTCAGACTTGGCAATATCCCCTGTACGAGCATATGCAAGATTGTGCAAGATTGACAAAACTTTAGCCGATAACAGCCCGCTTGCAGTAGATTATCTTAATGATGATGGTCGTTCACACTTATGGGGGTTACTAGAGTACTTAGAGGGTGCCAACATACCATTTGTACTAGACAACTCTGTAGTAGGTGGCACAGACTACTTCGAGCAAACTATGTTTGAAATTAAATCTAAAAACAAAGGTAAGTTACTAGCCTATGGTGGTAGGTACAGCCTACTAGGCCGCAGAGCATTTAAAAAGCATGTACCAGCAACAGGCCTAACAATAGATATACAGGGCACCGGCGCTAAGTGCCCCAAGCCACATACAAAGAACAAACCTAAATTCTATTTTGCTCAACTTGGTAACAATGCTAAAAAAGCAGGCCTCAAGGTCTTGAGGATGTTGCACAACGCAGGTATAGATGTAGGCCACTCTATAACACAAGAGGGGCTAACCAAGCAGATGAGCTACCCTATAGTAGGAGATGTACCATACATAATAATCATAGGCCAGAAGGAGGCCATAGAGGGTAATGTAATAGTACGCGATGCGGCCACTCACAAGCAGAAGATTGTATCAATGGATAATCTAGTAAAACACTTGAAAAAGTTGCAAGGTTAAGGTAAGATACTGAACATTATGACATTAAATGTAGAAATAAAACCAGACAGTGCAAAGAGTACTCCACGAATATTAAGTGAGTTCTCTCGTGCGATGTTTAGTACTGGCATAGTACGCCACATAAAGATGAAGAAGCGATACTTCTCTCGCAATATGTCTCCGCTACATAACAAGCAAGACAAGCTACGCAAGATAGCTCGTAAGGCAGAGTTAGAGCAAGACATAAAAGACGGTAAGGTACTTCTAAATGCACGTGGACGTATAATAAAGCGCTAACAGAACTTGCTATATGGCAAGTACTACTATACGCAAAACTGTATACAGCAAGGCACCATCGGTGCCTTTTGTTAATATTGCAAAGGCTATACTGCCAAATAACTATGAACTATCATTAGTACTCATAGGAGACTCTCTAGGCAAGCGCTTAAACCAAGAGCACAAAGGTAGAGATTACGCAACTAATGTTCTATCGTTTCCACTAGATTCATTAGCAGGAGAAATCTTTATAAATGTACGCAAGGCAGAGAGAGAATCTAAGAAGTTTAACCACTCTCCTACTACACATATAATGTATCTTTTTATACACGGATGTTTACATTTAACTGGGTATAAGCACGGTGCAGACATGGAGTTGTTAGAGTATAAATACCTGAAAAAGTTTTCTAATTAGGTTATACTTACGACATGAGTGAGAACATTATTACAGGCATAGACATAGGTACAAATACCATTAAGGTCATTGTCTCTGATGCAACACAACAGTCAGCACCCACAATACTCGGTATAGGTACCAGTAAGTCTAACGGACTACGTAATGGCTATATAGTAGACTTGCCACAGGTGGTAAAGAGCGTTAGTAAGGCACTAGACAATGCCGTTAAAAGCTCTCGTATACGACCTTGTCATGCTTATCTCTCTATAGGAGGTGTCAGTCTAGGTGGCTTAGTCACAACTGGTACTACCTTCGTACGCAACAGCGACTCTACAATAACTGAGAGAGATTTTGACAAGACCCTTGAAGACGCTTCTGCTAATGCAGAAGTAGCCCTGGTAAATAAAAAGACAATACATGACATACCCCTATATAGCATAATAGATGGAGAGCCTGCACTATGCGACCCCGTAGGCATGCATGCCACAAAGCTAGATACTCAAGTCATGCTAGTGCACGCACTAGAGAGCCACATAGACGACTTCGTCTCTGCCGTAGAGGATGCAGGTGTAGAGGTCATAGACGTCACAGCTGGCCCTCTAGCTGCCAGCTTCGCTGCTGTAGGCACCCCACAGAAGATGCAGGGGTGCATAATGCTAGACATAGGTGCAGAGAGTACAGACATTATAGTATTTGAGAATAATACACCAATCGCCATGAATATAATACCTTATGGTTCTAACGATGTTACAAACGCAATAGCACTAGAGTTAAAGGTACCAACAACCGAAGCCAACCAAATCAAAAAAGGTTCACTAGTGGGCTCAAAATATAATCAAACAAAAGTAGACAAGATAGTAGAAAAAACTATGAAGAAGATGTTCACAGAAGTGAAAAATCTTTTAAAGGAGCTTGGGCCCGAAGTAATCCTGCCAGCTGGTGTACTTATAACGGGTGGTGGTGCACGCCTAAACAATATAGAGACACTCACTAGAGACGCCCTCAAGCTACCTGTAAAGACAGTGTACTCAGACGCAAATAAGATTGCAGGTAACCCAGAGTTTACCGTGGCATATGGCCTATGCATATGGGGAGCCAACAACGAGGGTGAGCACAGCGTGCTTAGTAACCTAAAAGCCACTTCCAAAAAGGCCGCATCCTGGTTCAAACAATTTTTACCATAGAGTCGTTAATACTATTTGCCAGTCTTATAAAACTTGATTGCCCTATCTAATATTGGGTCTTCATCTTCATTAAACTTTTTAACTCCCCTGTCTTCTAATATCTTTTTAAGGTCAACCTCAATGTCTGGCTCTATGCCATCTTTATTTATATGCACTCCACCTGGAAGCAACCACCGTGCCACGGTAACCTTTAGAGAAGTGTCTTTAGTGATCTCTACCAACTCTTGTACGGACCCCTTACCAAAAGAATTAGTACCTATGAGTGTTGCAATCCCATGTTCTTTTAGTGCACCTGCTAATATCTCTGATGCTGATGCTGAGCCTTTATCTATCAATATTACTAGCTCTAGATTGTCTGTAAAAACATCCATACCCTGACTCCTGTGTTCTATTTTTTTACCTCCAGCACCATAATCTTCGGTAACTACAATATCTCCTTTAGGTAAGAACCAGCTTGCCATATTTACTGAGGCCCCCAAGTACCCTCCGGGGTTGCCACGTAGGTCTATTATTAATTTGTTACTACCAGAATTTTGAAACTCTATAAGAGCCTTGCGAAATAGTTCTGATGACGTAGCAGAGAAGTGGAATAGCTCTATAACAAACTCCCCTGTTGCTAACTTTTTAGTTTTTATAGTTGGTATGTTTATAACTCCACGAGTTACTTCTATATCTAATACACCAGTACCCTCTCTTAGGATTTCAAATTTAACCACTGTACCCTCTGGCCCACGTATCTTCTTTACTGCATTGCGTATATTTATACCCTTGGTGTCTGTGTTGTCTATTTTTATTATCCTGTCTTTGGCTTGCAGACCAGAATCAAACGCTGGAGTACCCTTAAGCGGTGACACTACAGTGAGTAATCCGTCTCTGATACCTATCTCCATACCCACGCCTTCAAACTCTCCACTAATATCATCTGAGAAAATCTCTGCGTCACTTGGTGGTAAGAAAACTGTGTACGGATCCTCCACACTGGCTGCAAGCCCTTGAGCAAGGCCCCATATCTTTTTTTGCATCTCCTCTTGTTTACTTGGCACACCCTCATCTGACGATTCAGCATATTGTGCATCTACAAACCTTTCATCTAAGATGTGCCACACTTTCCATATAGGCCCTAAGTCTATACCTTCTGGGGCATCAGCATATATAGCCGCACTCATACTACCTGGTAATAACCGTGAACCTATTTGCTTACCACCCACGACTACTCCTAATATAAATACAGCGAGCAAGATTGGAACCATCATTAAGATAAATGGTGACAACACTTTATTAACAGTACCGACTGCTTGATTCTTTTTTATAGAGGAATCTACCATAGTGGAGAAATTATACCATATTAATCATTACGCAAAACTTTTATAAAAGTATCGTGTGGTATATGTACAGAGCCTGTTCCTCGAGCTAGTGCCGCTTTTTTACCTTTCTTTTGTTTGTCTAAGAGCTTATTCTTACGGCTTACATCACCACCATATAGCTTAGCTGTAACGTCTTTACGCATGGCGCTCTTTTTACGACTGGCTATTATGCTGCCACCTGCCTTTGCCTGTATCTTAAGTACGAATTGCTGCTTTGGTAACACCTTCTCTAGTTTCTCTACCATCTTATCACCTTCCTCACGGATACGGTTACGCGAGACTATCCTGGTAAATGCAGGACTAACCTCTTCGGCTATCAATATATCTAGACGTGTGACATTAGCCTCCCTCATCCCTATCTGCTTATATGATAATGAAGCAAAGCCTGACGATACATTTTTAAGCTTATCAAAAAAGTTACGCATCATCTCACGCAGTGCCATGTGCGCTATAAGCTCTGTGCGACCGTCTGGCATTGTGTTAGTGTCTACCACCTCCGCTTCGTGCTCATGCAGTAGTTGCATTACGCCACTTATTCTATCACTTGGTACCAATATACTTAGGCTTGCCCACGGCTCTCGTACGCTTTCATACTGGTTGTCGTCGGGGAATCTTATGGGTGAGTACACTTCGTCTATCTTGCCATTTTTCTGAGTTATCTCATATACTGTAGTAGGCATTGTCACTATAAGCTCTAAGCTAAACTCACGCCGCAAGCGCTCTGTGATAATCTCCATATGGAGCATCCCTAAGAAGCCACAACGAAAGCCACGCCCAAGTGTACCGCTGGCCTCTTCTTCATATGAAAGTGAAGAATCCATAAGACGCAACCTCTCTAGTGCCTGCCTTAATTTAGCCAAGTCGTCTTGACTCTCTGGGTATACACTCGCCCATATTACTGGTGATGGCTCGCTATAGCCTCCAAGTGCCTCGGTGCTAGAGCGTGCGCTTAGTACAGTGTCTCCTACTGCTACTACGCCTGGCTTCTTGATACCAGTCACTATGTAGCCTATCTCCCCTGCACCTATAGCTTTTTTAGGTGTTTCCTTAGGAGTAAATATACCTACCTCATTAGCTTTAAAACTTTCTTTTGAGACGCCAAATTTAAGGGAGTCCGTGGTGCTTATCTCTCCATCTGTAACACGCACAAACAGCACAATACCTTTGTGGTCTGAGTATTTAAAGTCAAATATCAGAGCCCTAGATTCATTAACCTCTGTTGTCGGTGCTGGTACCTGTTCAATGACTTTATCAAGAAGCTCTCGCACACCCTCACCTGTCTTACCAGATGCAAGCAGTATCTCCTCCTCGTCTATATTAAGAGTGAGCGCCACCTCCATGGCCACCTCTTCTACACGGGCAAGCGGTGAGTCTACTTTAGATAAAACAGGGATTATCTTAAGCCCGAGCTCGCGAGCAACAGCCAGTGTGCTCATGGTCTGCGCCTCTATGCCTTGAGTAGCGTCTACTAGTAGTATTGCACCCTCTATGGCACTTAGGGCCCTAGAGACCTCATATGCGAAATCTATGTGTCCTGGAGTGTCTATTAGGTTAAGTATATGCCCATTGTACTCCATACGTACAGGCTGCATCTTTATAGTAATGCCGCGCTCTCTCTCTAGCTCCATAGAGTCTAAGACCTGGTCTTGCATGTGTCTTGGCTCTACGGTACCAGTAACCTCTAGCATCCTGTCAGAGAGGGTACTCTTGCCATGGTCAATGTGTGCAATAATTGCAAAATTCCGTATCTTCTCTAAGTTCATGGTGTATTGAGTATATTAGTTAACCTGCCAATACGCAACCACAATTAGTTAACCTCCGTACTAGTAACCACCTTATCACCTTTCCAAAACTTGTGGTGCAATACTCTCCATACAGTGTTTATCTCTCGGTTACCAATGAGCTTTAGTACTATTGCTCCTGCTATTATGCCAAGTAGTCCTGATATAGCACCTTGTAAGAATATACCGATTATTGTATCAGTCTCTACCATTACACTAAGCATATTTAAGGCTGCGTAAGATACTGCCGCAATAGAGAAAGCACCTACCATAGACTCTAGCACACTACGTATTAATTGCCTGACGTTACCACCAAAGTCATACGCAAAAGATACAATAAGCATCACTGTAGTAATAACACTTGAGATACTGTATGCCAGAGGCAACATCAATACGGTGGTGCTACCAGCTTCTGTAGTACGTGTAAATGCTTCTAAAAAGTCTCTCCAGCTCTCAATAGTTGTATGAGCATTAATAAGTACTAGTGCTAATATCACAGTCATGGCAGCAGATATTATACTAAACACCAGTGGCTTTAGTGTCTTAGATGCTGCATAGTACCCTCTAACAAATAAGAGCATAAGACCTTGTGATACCAAGCTAACTATAAATAGTGCTAGGGCTGCGGCAGTGAGTCGTGTATCACTCCAATCAAACGCACCAGAGCCATATACTACACGCACTATTTGTGCACGCAACACTATTACAAGAGCCATTATTGGAAATGACCAAAAAATTATATGCCTGGCTGCAGAGGTTATCTGCTCTACAAACTTCTTAGACTCACCAGCCGAGAAGAGCTTAGACAGAGTTGGGAAAGCGGCCGTGGAGTAGCTCGCACCTATCACAGAGATAGGTGCTGCTTGTAAATTAAGAGCAAGTATGAACACGGCTATAGACCCTACAGGAAGTTTACCCGCCAATGCTATCAGTACAAATAAAGTAAGGTGATTGGCAGAGAGAGCAAGCGTACGAGGTAGCGATACAACCATAACCTTTAACACCTCTCTAAAGCTTACAAAGTCCAGCTTTTTACCAAATCCGAGCTGAAAGAATGTAGGGAGTTGTACAAGTAAGTGCAGCAACGCCCCTAACACCACACCGTAGCCTAGGCCGTCTAACCCAAACTTAGGTACTAAAAATACGATACCGATTATAATACCTATGTTGTACATTAGTGCAGTAACAGCATAAACGAAGTACTTACGATAATACTGTACGACACTAGCCACTATACTAGACAGACCTAAGATTATAGGTTGTAACAAAAGTATCCTGGTAAGTGACACTAATTCATCACTGTAGCCACGCACTGTTAACTCTGCAAATAGGCTGTGTATTATAGTCGGCGTAAGTGTGTATATAATAGTACTAACTATCATAAGCAATGCACCGAATACCAATAACAGAGTATGTATGAATGCGTGCCTATTCTTACGACTGCTCTTAGCTGAGAGAAACGGAATGAGTACGAACACTGACATCATTGACGCCACGAGTGCATATACTAAGTCCGGTGTGCGAAAAGCTGCATAATATATATCAAGCTCTACTCCTGCGCCAAAACTGTGTGCCAGCATTTTATCTCGTAAAAGTGCTAAGACTGTAGAGAGAGCTGCAAATCCAGCCAAAAGGTAAGCAGCATCGTGGATACTCTTTACCTCTCTATTGAGTCTTGCAAAAGCTCTCTTAATCATTATGGCGCAGTATAGCTGTTTTACTCAATATTTTCCAGTGTTTACTCTTTACTAGAGTCTGCTAGCTTAGCCTGCATACCTTCTATCAGTTTAACTACAGACTCATTCTCTGGGTTAAGTGCTCGTACTCTCTCCATTGCTACTATAGCTTCCTTTAGATTACCGGACTCAGCCAATATAGCAGAGACGTAATAAAGAGCATTTGCATGACTATTGTCTATCTGCACAACTAAGCTAAATGTCTTAAGTGCTGCCTCTGTATCCTCCTCTAACAACTTTATAACTCCATACTGGTATAAGGCAGGCACGTAGTTGCCTTTTATACCTATCGCTCTCTCTAGTTGTTTCGTTGCCTTATCAAAATCCTTAGACGCCATATACACACGTGCGAGTGCAAATGGTATTGATGGATTAAGTGGGTCTATTATAGCCGCCTGCTGGTACGAAGCTATTGCGCTTTCATCTGAGCCCTCAACACCCAAGCCTATAAGTTGCTCACTTATATTACCAAGTGCTATATAGTTGAGTGGGTCACTTGGGTCCTTCTCTATGGCCCTCCTAGCATGCGCAAGCACATTTGACAAAGCACTCTGTATAGCCTCTTTATCAACCTCTACTCCTTCTACTTCAGCTGCTTTTAGTGTCTCATTTAGACGCGTTAATGCTATACGCGTATAACCCTGCTCAACAACAGCGACATCAGCTATACTTTTAGCTCTATTGAGAGTTAACTCTGCATCATTATAGTTACCAATTATCATAGAATTAGATGCACTAACTAAGTAAGCACTCATAAGTGCCCTGTGTCCCACTGTCGCTAAGACTCCAATGCTTGCAACAATGATAACGGGTATCACCATGTACATCACCACTTTATTTGTACCATCGCCCCTGAGTTTATATTTAGTTATTGTAGTTGTTCTGCTTTTTATAGTCTCTAGCATAAATAAACCTGTTACAACAAATGTAATTACGAGTAGTAGTATGTCTACAGGATTAAATAACATAAATAGCCATATAAATGCAGTAGCGCCTGCCA
>JAMONA010000002.1 GCA_027066795.1 Candidatus Kaiserbacteria bacterium | reverse complement strand
ATTGTATATTAACGACTTAAATAATGTTAATAAAAATACTATCCATGCAATAAGCACGATAGCACCTCCGGTTATAACACTAGTTGGTATAAAGCCTATGCCGTAGTTAAAGCTTGTGTTCCAGTACCTAGTATTACTAACACCAGATGGTTTGTATAGCATCCACTGTTTATTAAATGACCCAGCACCAGGACCAAATAGCTTAGCTGTGGTATCAGCAGCACCTACCGTGCCCTTAGCTACGCCTAGTGTGCCTGCCCAGTTGGGTCGCACATCTATAAAGGAGACCTTAGTAAGTCCTTGTAATGTCATGCTTACTTTAGCATTTAAAAATAAACCATCTACAACAAAGAAACTGGTCATAACAAGCACAATTGCGGGCAACAACACCAATGATTTATTTATGCCATTAGATTTCTTGTATATAAGACCAGAAATAAGCACAGCCATGACAATAGCAATAGTAAATAGTACTGAAGTTATGTTTAAAAAGACTACAAGTACCAGTGTCGATATACTTATTATTGCTATATCTAGCTTACTTGGCTTGTATTCTATGTTACGTATTTTATTACTTACAAATATAATTATCAGCAAGCCGAGTATACCTGATATGCTCACCCATGAGGTAACTGGTTTAAATCCAGCTATTAAATCTGGCAGACTAACGGACATAGCTTGTAAAGCAATCTGTAGAGAAAAAATAGCTAGAATAGCATACAGTGCATAGACCAGTATCGTATATGTATCCACCCTGCTTTTAGTATCGCTTTTATTTATACTAGACAAAACTACTGATAAAAGTGCAAAAAAGCCTAGTGCTATGACTATAAGTGAGTCTGTATTAAAGTTGAACCCTAGTACTGCAGTAGCCCTATTAGCAGCAAATAGAGTAGACACAGCATACGCAATAGGCAGTAGTGCCGCTGCAGATAAGATACCGTAGCCCGGTAGTAATATGCTGCCCATACGCCATTTTCGCACCAAGAGTACTATCAATGGTACTGTCACCAACAATGTCAACACCACAACCTTAACACTCATAAATAACAACTCCATAATTTATTTGTTTAAATCTATTAATTTTTTACTACTCTATACTAAATGATGTCATTAAATAACCACCATTACTATCGTTAATTGGAGTATCAGTCACCAGACTAAACTCCTTGTCTCCATTATCAGTATACAGAACTACGGCATAGTGCCCACCACTAACAGTACCTCTAAGTAAGTGTACTTTTACATCTTCATGACTACCTGCATCTCTCCTTGCTGCACCGAGTGCATTCACTATAACCCCATCACTAACCTCATGTACTACTACCCACCCATCACTAGGTAATGACACTAAGTTTATATTTACTGTGCTGCCTGGCACCTGCTCACCGACTATTATACTACTAGTGGCAGGTGTAGGTATATCTACTGTAGCTTCACCGGCTCTGGTATCTTGCTCTTCAGTAGGCACTATGTCACCTGACAAGGTCTCAATGTTTACATCCATAACAACTTCTGGTGCATCATCTTTATTAAAAAGCTGACCCCACATATATATAACCACCACCCCTACTAAGAACCCTGCTATAAATGTAAAACCTTTCTTCATGTGTACTATATTATTAAATACGGCTAATTTTAACTACTTACTTTTATTATAACATATATGTCTTATGAGTTACATAACTCTGTAGCCTGACGCAAGACCATATCTACCTTGTCAGCATGTACACCTGCATCTAATAATACGTCTTTATTATCTCTTACGTCTCTGCATAATACCTTATCTGCATCTAACAGATTTCTTTTTTCTCTATTAGTTAGCGTAGTTAACATAGTAATAGGATGCAGGTGAGCCTCCTCTATAAGTACCTCTAAACCACGCTTGTGTGGGTAATCCCAACCTAGTAACTTTAAAGATCCACTACACTTAGCGTACCTCACCACGTTGCGGGTAAAGCGAGTATTGGTGACTAACCATGACTGTTCTATTTTACTATCTCCACTGGCTAACGCTAGGTCATCAAAACGTGCTTTAATATATAGTGCGACCTTTAAGTCTGTTTTAGTACTGAGAGAATTATGAAATTTAACCTCCATACCAAAACGCTTGCCATCTTTAAATCCTACTACATCTACTTCATGCGGCACACACTTGCCTTGGAGCATTACACCAGAAACTACCTCGGTAGCACCATGAGCCTCCATCACTCCAGCTATAAATTCCTCAAAAGGGAACCCGCTTGGCCCAAGCTCAAGTATCGCTCTTTTAATGGAATACTTAGCCGCAGCTATCGGGTTGTCATGCTCATACTGACGCAGCAAGTCATAAGCATATTTATATATCTCTTGAGTTGTCATACCGTCTACCAGCTCATTCTCCACGTGCGTTACCACTTTCTCGGCCAGGTCTCTACTAGAGCCTGAGCGCTTTAACGAGAGGAGTAACTTAGCAGGCTCAAACAACTCCATCTCTCCGTCTGCTTTTTGTATGTATATAGCTGCCATATTATTTAATTATCACTTTTTGTCTTACTCCCTCTACGTATACAATTATCTCTGTATCTTTAGTGCCACTAAACTCTGTAAAGAATGTCTCAGGCACTCTACCCTCCTTATTTGTATCACAATTAATTATATTATTAAACGAAAAGTCTAGAGTCTCGGATAGTTTGCCAGCTATAGTCTCCAACTCTAGTCTATAGCAAGAGGATGGCATCACGATGCTGCCACTTAGTGCCACTACACCATCATCAGATAACTGCCTATATACCACCACTGAACTATCCTCTGAAGTATTAAAAAGTGTACTCCCTCCTACAAACAAATATGCAAGTCCACCAAGCACAAGAACAACTATGACTATCCATACTAACCATAGTAGGAAACCAAATATACCATTAGACTGCTCGTGCATGTACACAATAATACTATAGATACCCTAAGTAGACTAAGCCCCTGTCCACATATATACTTCTATATTATCTCACCTCCACCAATACATACATCAGAATCATAGAGTGCTATGAATTGCCCAGGGGCTGGAGCATAAGGAGTCTCCTTAAAGTTTATCTGTATAGTCTGTGAATCCTCATCTTGAATTAAAACATCTGCCTTATATAGCTCTCCCCTATGCCGTACTCTGCAGTCGTATACATAGTTCTCTACAGGCCTACCAGACAGCCAGTTGCAATTGTTTATTATAATCTCCTTTTTAGTTTTTTGTATAGCTTCTAGCTGCTCTTTAGTACCAACTGTAAGAGTATTGTTTTGTATATCTCTCTCTATTACAAAAAATCTAGGCATGTGCGTACTCTGGCACGATGGTAAAATAGTAAAACCGTGCCGCTCTCCAATAGTCGAAAAGTGTACACCTTTATGCTTGCCTATCACCTTACCGTCCACGTCAATCACCTCCCCCTCCTGCTCTTGTATATATCTCTTTAAAAATTCTTTTACATCTATCTCTTGCCCTATAAAGCAAATACCCTGCGAGTCCTTCTTGCTAGCAGTATGCAGGCCATAATACTTGGCAAACTCTCGTACCTCACTCTTTTTCATCTCTCCTAGTGGGAATAGTGTCCTCTCTAGGGTTTTATTTGACACTTGCGAAAGGAAGTAGCTTTGATCTTTACTATGGTCTATACCTTTTAGTAGCATGGTCTTGCCGTGAGACTCTTTAACACGAGCGTAGTGTCCAGTGGCTATATAGTCTGCGCCTTGTTGAAATGCCTTATGCGCAAAGACCCCAAACTTTATTTCTTTATTACACAGTATGTCTGGGTTAGGCGTGCGGCCGGCCTTATAGCCCTCTATCATATAATTAAATACTTTCTGCTCGTACTCATGCTCAAGGTCAAATACCTTAAATGGTACATTTAAATGCTTACAAACTGCCTGGGCGTCCATACCCTGCTCTTTACAATACTCTCTATTGCCGTCTGGTTTATATGTCTTAAAGTATACACCTGTCACGTCATACCCCTGGCCCTTAAGCAAAGCCAATGCTACAGAACTGTCTACACCACCAGAAACAGCTACAAAAACCTTGATGCTCCTGCACTCTTGCTTGTTTTTTATATCAGTCGTAGACACTCAATTACTCTACCTCAAGTACAGTAATAGTAAAGTCATTTACATTATTAGGGAAAGTACTCCTCCAAAACGGCCTTATTATAGCCTCGGCTTTTTCTATAGTTGGGTAACCGGTAAGGATTGTGGTAAGCGCCTCGCGTTGCTTACCAGCGAGATCTTGCTTAAGGTCATCTTCATTAAAGTGCCATATAAAGTCAGCATCACCGTTAACTGATATCTTTATACTGCTCTCATCCTCCTCTTCTGTATTGTTGTCTATCAATATAGACAACTTACTTATATCTTTTATTACTGGGTAACCCTTGCCAGGATTACCTGCTACACCTTGTGACAGAGCTGCTGCAAACTGCTTCTTATCAAAGACTAACACCTCAACTGTAGCGCTCTCTATGACCTCAACTTTACCATCCACTTCTCTCTCTTGTGTGTCTGCAAATGTAATATACACACCACTCTTGAAGTAACGTGTGTCTGCTGGTATACGACTCTGTATCTCTTGCATTATAGCTATATTCATACTCTCACGTAGTGTGCTACTTGTTGTAGCTTTATTCTCTTCTGAGACTATTGCTCTCTCGCCACTAAAGCCGCCTGCAATAGGTGTCTTTACCTTAGCGTATATACCAGTGTACATATCCGCCAGACTCTTGAGGCCAGGCAGAGAAAGACTACCTGTGTTCAAGTTGTATTTATCTCCAGTTTCGTCTGCATATACTGTCACATCTAGCTCTCCAGGGGCAGAGTCTGTCTTGCCAGGTACCATTATAGAGTTCCTTACACGGTATACTCGCCCGTCAGACGTCTCAAAGCGTGTATTCTTTATTAATCGTTGTTTTTTAGTAGTATAGTTGTTGTACACTGTTATTACTCCAGAAGCCTTCTCCTCTACTTGCTCTCGGCCTGTTGGCTCTAGTTGTTCACTCTTGTTAGCTGTCCAGCCTACTACAGAGTAGCTTAGTAATCCGCTGTCCTCACCCTCTGAATTGTTTTGGAAAGCATTAAACACTGCATCATCAAAAATCGCTCTAGACACTACTGGAGTGATGTTGATAGTAGTATCTGAGAAGACAACTGGTAGTGATATTACAGTAGCAGATACAAGTAGTACTGCGGCAAGCACCCACCAACCCATACTGAAGCCTCGCTTCTTGCTCGATGGCGTATGGTTAGCTGGCATCCTGCGCTCTTTACTTGCACCTGACTGTGCCCTGTCTATTTGTAGATCACGTATTGAGGGTCTTTTTATTTTAGATTCATTCATGTTTCTTATATTATAGCATTAGTAATGGCTTGCAACTGGCTAACTGTGTATATCTTGGTGCAAAAGCTAGGCTCACTAAGCTCTATTACCCTCTGTGTATGTATATATTGCACCTCTCTATGAAAGGTACTCTCGAGCACAGAGCCTACAGCACTCCACACCTTAGGGTCCATCATGTTATTGGTTACCGTTACAGTTACCTTACTTGCCTGCTTATCAAGCGGCCTGTGTAAGCTATATCCGTTAAGCTCTATATTAGTTAGCTCTTCTAAATATACAGCATAGCCTTTAGGCACCTTTACCATTTGACTGTTATCGGTCTCACCAACACTCAGTACACGTGCTAGTAGTTTGTTATTTATGTTTACTGGTTTTTTAAACTCCGCTTTATAAGTAACATTAGCTTGCACAGACAACGGTGTGACTAATACACAAACTACTTTAGAGCCTTTAACATTGAAGCCTTGCATGTGCAACTCCTGAGAAGAAACAGCAGTATCTGCAAGTGTCCCCACCTGCTTAGCCAAATCGTCTAGTACCTTCTTGCCGCTTGGCTTGGCTATAGGTATGCGCTTAGAGTACAACATCTCTGTTAAGCACTCTCCATCAGTAACAACTTCCTCATCTTGCCGTAGCGCTACTACCTCTATAAAGTCCTCCGAAATCTGAAATGCCAAGGTGTCACGATTCTTCTCAAAAAG
>JAMONA010000001.1 GCA_027066795.1 Candidatus Kaiserbacteria bacterium | reverse complement strand
TATTATCTATACATATAAGGTTGACATATATAATATATATTCATCACTAATCACTACTCAAATAGATGGTAAGGCTGATATAGGAGACGGTGAGCACCTTAAAGGCAACATGCTACTAAAGTTATCGCCATTAGAAGCTGACATAAACACAAAGGATACCTACATCTTAAATGTAGATAACTACAAGAAGCCTGCAATAGTTAAGTCTCCACTATTTACATCTATTGACTACTCATTTATAGATATTTTAGATAATAAAAAGGCATTGTTTGTAAGAAATCTTATTGCTGGCGGTAATAAGATCAACCAGATATTTATAAGTACTACCGAAGAAAATAGCCCATTACCAAAAACTGGTACTACAGTACAAGTAACTAACTCGAACGTTTCTAAGTATTTTCCATCAGTAAACAGTAATGGAGATTTACTTTATTTTGCAAAAACAAATAAAGTAGCAAATTATAGCTATGCAGATGCATGGAGTGTTTATCTTAAAAAAAATACATCGACTACCTCAGAACTGCTTGTAAATGGTGCATACCCAAGATGGGTGAGTGGTAATATGTTTATATATGTAACTTCTGATGGTCTACATGTATATAATACAGAGAATAATAATGATGAGTTAATACTTGGGCTTGAGTCAGGTAAGGGCCTTATAAATGTACATATTGCTGTATCTCCTAATAAAAAGCTTTTAGCAGTATCTTACCCTGATGCAAATGTGCTGCAAATATTTAATATTGATAACTGGAGTGAACCAAAGCCAGTATCTGTATCCGAGGTAAAAGCAAGGGTATTTTGGCCTACATTTTCACCAGATTCTAAGTTTTTAGCAGTGCACAGAGTCACCGATGTTGTTTCAAATATAGAAATATATAGAATTAGGGCTACTGGAGCTAGTAAGCTAGATTGGAATTTTGATTTAAACCTGTTTAACACAGGGAGTGTATTAATAACAGATTGGTATTAAATTATGATTAAAAAAAAGAAAGTTAGCTTTATACTCATTGCACTATTCGTACTAATGGTGCCATCCTCACTTATTTATGCAGAGGGTGGTGGAGGCGGCGGTGGAGGCGGCGGCTTTAGTGGCAGTGGCAGTGGTAATGACCCATCTTTTTCTGGGGCAAACAATGACGCTGATGTAGGTGGTAGTCCATATGTAATTGGTAACACATTGGGTGATGTGCCAACTGCAGACCTGCCGATTCCACAGCCCCAACCTAGTTGTAGCCTTACAGCAGTAGACAACCCGTTGATGGTTGGAAATTCAACATATTTAGTGTTAAATTCTTCTGATAGAGTTACATATGCAAGTATATTGGGTATAGGGCAGGTAGGTGTTAATTCAAACACTCTAGTCTCACCAACAGTTAGTATCACATATAACGCATCAGTAAGTGATGGCGCTATATCAGCAAATTGCTATGAGACTATTAACATTACTAGTAACCCCATAGACACAATCTCTAATGTTGCAATAAGTTGTACACCAAATATTATATCAGTAGGTCAAAGTGCAACTGTAACCTGGGCATGTAATAATGGCTATAGTAATACGAGTGCAAGTGGCACAACAAACGGATCATATGTGGTGTCACCAACCAACACTTCTCGTTATGATGTGTCATGTGGTAAAAATATTAATGGGGTGGAAGTAACACAGAGGGCCTCTTGTGTGGTTAGTGTACAAGACACATTAAATCAAGTGCCTGTTGGTGGATATACCACTGTTGGTGGGTTTACACCGCTATTTGGTGGGGCAAACTCTGGTATACAAAATTCTATACCCAGTGCATCCATTACAGCACCGACTCTTGTAATAAGGGGTCAGACTGTCAATGTATTTTGGAGTTCTGAAAATGTGAACTCATGTTCTGTAATAGGCCCAGACTTAATCTCAAATAAACTGTCAGGCTCTGAAAATATTCAGATTACACATGAGAGTTTATACACCATAGAGTGTGATGGAGGTATTAAAGATACTGCACTTGTAAGAATATTACCTGCATGGAATGAGCAGTAATCAATCACTAGATTTATTTATAAAAATTGTTAAACTACGTGAGTTCTTGCTCCTGTAGTTTAATGGATAGAACAGCGGGTTTCTATCCCGCTAATGAGGGTTCGATTCCTTCCGGGAGCACATAGTAAATTACTTGCATTTATAACAACCTAGCATATAATGCTGGGCACGGGTGCTTAGCTCAGTTGGTTAGGGTGACTCCAGTTACTTACAGTCAGCGAGTAGGCTCGGCCGGATACATTCGGGATATAAATAATGTTAGTAGGGTGTTTAGCTCAGTTGGTTAGAGCGACTCGTTTACACCGAGTAGGCCGGGGGTTCGAATCCCTCAACACCCACCCGTGGACACATTAACTCCAGAGATAATTTTTGAAGACGACGAGTTGTTGGTTATTAATAAACCAGCAGGGCTTGTGGTGCATAGTGATGGTCGTACAGAGGAGCACACCTTAGCCGACTGGCTAGTAGTAGAGTACCCAGAGCTCAAAGAAATAGGTGAGCCATGGACTACTAAAGCTAAACTAAAGGGTGAGTCAGGTATAGAGGTTATAATCCCACGCCCCGGCATAGTGCACAGACTAGACAGAGAGACAAGCGGAGTTATGTTAATAGCTAAGACTCAAGAGAGTTACGAGAGTCTTAAAGAGCAATTTAAAAATAGAGAAGTACAAAAAGAATATAGGGTAATATTAAATGGTACATTTAAAGATGAGATAGAAAAAGGGACCATAGACAAGCCTATAGGTAAGAGCCCGAGCGACTTCCGTAAGTGGAGTGCACAACCGGGTGCTCGCGGCGCTATGCGGGAGGCAGTTACAGAGTATGAGATATTGAGCAGGGTTGGTATCGGTAATGATGGCTATTCGTATATAAGCGCTCGGCCCAAGACGGGTAGGACACATCAGATACGTGTACATTTTAAAGCTATACACCACAGCGTGCTTGGAGATAGGCTTTATGGTGCTAATAAGGTTGCAAACATAGGGGTAAAAGTCCCAAGGACCATGCTGCATGCCTATAATATAAACTTCAAAAATCTAAAAGGTGAGAGGGTAGAGTATACTGCAGATGTACCAAATGATTTTAGTAAGATACTAGAGGCCGCAGGGTTAGCTCAAAACACATTGACAATAGTATCCAATTAAGGTATTAATTGGATTGGATTTAAATAAAAGGAGTTTTAAGATGAGTACTGATAAACCACTTCCGGCCATATCAGAAAACTTTCTAAAGTGGATTGTTAAAAATGCGCAAGAGTCCTCATATGTTAATGATCTTAAAAAAGATCTTGTTGAGAACGAGCCCAAAGTTGAGGCTTGGGTGCAATCTAATCTAACACAATGGTCAACGCAGGCATGTATTGGCTTAGGTGAGGCAATTTACGTCAACGAATTTGATGAAGCGTCAAAAGCTGTTATTAAATTCCTTAAGAAAGAGTTATTAAGCTGAACTATTGCGTATCGAAAAATAAGAACCCCACGAAGTGAAAAGTTTCGTGGGGTTAGTTTATGGTATTCGGTACAAGAGCACCACGTAGAGTCCTTTTAGTATATTTGCATAGTAAAAGGCCGAGCAATGTGTCAAATTGCTCGGCCTTAATTTTGTTGTGACTTATAACACTGCTGCGAAGTAGACCTTGCAGCTATAACCCCTACTGACCTTCGTGCTTAACAAGGGGGCGTCGCTTGCCATATGTGACATTACAGTATGTGAGTCTCTGTCAGAGCTAAACAGGACAAAGTTATTATCAACAACCCTTTCAAGTCCTGAGCTTTTAGTGAACAGGTACCCTAGGGCGTCGGAGTAGCCCTGCATACCTTCTGTTTTCTGTCGGAATAAGTCATTATCAACCGCACCTTCAAATTCTGGATAGAAGCGCGTCTTCATGAGTACTACACAACGTTTTTTGTCGGTATTGAATTCTAGCAAACTTTCAATATTTTCAAGCAATTTTGAAGCTTTTTTGTCTGCAAGTTCACGCAACTCATTCATTCGATTCTTTGAAAAGTCGTCTACGCTTTTTGTCCCCATCCTCAAATTCATACCCTCCTCAAAGAGTCGTTCGTAAGACTCTGGTAGGAACTTTAAAAACTTCGTTAGCGGCCAGACATTGCCGATATCAAACCCGCCACTGTAAATGGTGCATTTTGCAATATGCTGACCACTGCGTGGTGTATGTGATGTTATGCCTAGCTTCGCCTCTGCCATAAGTAGAGCATTGAATGACTGGGATTCTTGAGTCACATATGCACTCCTCAGTGCAGCATCAAGTCTTATGGCCTCGTCAAAGATGTCTGGGTCAAGGTTGTGAGCATCGCTCCCGCCTGTTCCAAATCTATTTGGCGGTGTACCAATGTTTAAAAAGAAGCGGTGTTTTTGCATTAGCTGCAATACGACTTTCGATGCATGATCACCTTGTGCGACTGTGAATAGGGTATTCATTTTGATGTTTCCTTTCTAGGAATTATCGGTGTTAAAGTCAAAGAACGGATGTTACTATCATTAGTAGTATCCGTTGGCACTATATACAAAAAACTGGTATATGTCTATGTATTTGACTTGGATAGTTAATCTGGTAGTATACCGCTACGTTTAAAAGACGTTTGAGTAAGTGTACACATATTAGGTTTGTACAAACTGCCAGACAGCTTACTAGCCAGTGCTAGCTAGCTCCTTGGTTGATTTGTCTCCTTACTTCTGTTACACTCCTCTCAACATATAAAAACATATGGCAAGAAAAGCAATGATAGCAAAGGCGTTAAAGACGCCAAAATATAAATCAAGAGTTATAAGGCGATGCTTTAAGTGTGGTCGTATACACGGGTATATGAGAGACTTCGGTATGTGTCGTATATGTTTCCGCGAGGAGGCGCTGGCTGGGCATATCCCAGGTATAAGAAAATCATCATGGTAGGAGACCCAATTTCAGACTTAATCACACGTATTAAAAATGCAGGAGCTGTACGTAAGGACGAGCTAGTGCTGCCTTACTCTAAGTTTAAAGCATCTGTAGCAGAGGCTTTAAGTAATGCGGGTTTTGTAGGAGAGGTATCTAAAGAAGGTAAAGGTGTTAAGAAGTCACTTAAGATAGGCTTACTATATAAAGGAGACGGATCACCAAGGATTATGGATGTAAAGAGAGTGTCTAAGCCAGGACGCAGACTATATAAGAGCGTCAAGCACATATTCCCAGTGCGTTATGGTAAAGGGGCATCAATATTTTCAACACCTAAAGGCATTCTTACAGATTCTCAGGCAAGACAAGAAAAAGTTGGTGGCGAGGAGTTGTTTAAAATCTGGTAATTCTAATACATCACTATAAAATAATAATATGAGTAGAGTAGGTAAACAAACATTAAATATAGAAAACGGCACAGAAGTGTCTGTTGCAGATGGTGTCTTGACTGTAAAAGGTAAGGGAGGTACTATCACAAGAGCCCTTTCTGCACATGTAAATGTCGTAGTAGAGGGCAATGAGGTAAAGGTCACTGCGGCTAACGACACAAGTATAGCCCTTGCATTATGGGGGACATTTAGTTCACACATAAAGAACATGCTTGAGGGAGTTAACAAGCCATTTGTGAAGACTCTAATAGTAGAAGGTGTAGGATTTAAGGTAGCACTTAACGGAAGTAATCTTAACCTAAAGGTTGGATATTCGCATGATGTTAACTTTGAAGTACCAGAGGGTATAACTGTAGAGGTGGAGAAGAACACAATCAAGATATCAAGTATAGATAAGGAGAAGCTGGGTCAATTTGCAGCAGAGGTGCGTGCTAGTAAAAAACCTGAGCCCTATAAAGGTAAGGGGATACACTATGATGATGAGGTAGTAAGGCGTAAACAGGGTAAGCGCGCTGCCGCATAAAACACATAATATGAAGACTGATAAAAAAACAATTTCAAGAAAGGCAAGGCAGCGTAGAGTACGTGCTAAGATTTCTGGTACTGCCGTACGGCCGCGTTTGGCTATATTTAGGTCTAACTTGGCCCTTAGTGCACAGGTTATAGATGATGTTGCTGGTAGTACTCTAGTGTCAGTATCTACAGCCAAGATGAAGGGTAAAAACTTAGGAGAGAAAGTGGTGGCATCCGGTACTGAACTAGCAAAGCTAATTGCAGCCAAGAAGATCAGTGAGGTTGTATTCGACAGGGGAGGCTACGCATACATAGGTAATGTAAAGGCATTTGCTGAAGCTGTTCGAGAGGGAGGCATTAAGTTTTAGTTGAAATTTTAATATAATATGACAGAAGACAAGACAACAAAGGAGAATAAAGTAGACACAACAGAGGTAAAAGATACCCCTGAAGTTGTTGACACTGTCGTAAAGAAGGACGGTGCTACTGTTAGTGCTACAGTACCAGAGCGTAAACGTAATGAGTTTGGCTCTAAAAAGCGATTCGAGAAGAACCGTCGTCGTCAGCGACCAGAGCGTCGTCAAGAGTTTGAACAAAAGATAGCAGACATAAGACGTGTAGTACGTGTTATGGGTGGAGGTCGCCGTTTTAGCTTTTCAGTTACTATGATAATAGGAGACAAGAAGGGTAAGGTGGGAGTAGGTGTTGGCAAGAGTAACGATACTTCACTGGCTATAGAGAAAGCCACAAGGGACGCTAAGAAGCATATGATAACTATCAATCTTACAGAGGACATGAGTATCCCACATGATGTTAAGGCTAAGTATGGTGCTTCAGTAATAGCAATACGCCCAGCTGCTGGCAAAGGTCTTGTTGCAGGTGCTTCCGTTAGGACTGTGCTAGAGCTGGCTGGAGTTAAAAATGTTACTGCTAAGATAATGTCTAGGAGTAAAAATAAGATAAACAACTCAAGAGCTACTATCAATGCACTTAAGCAGTTAGAGAAATAAAACGAAGATATGCAATTACATACAATCAAAAAAAGTGAAGACAAGGTAGACGCTAAGACACGTGTTGGGCGTGGTGGCAAGAGAGGTAAGACATGTGGGCATGGGCACAAGGGTCAAAAGCAGCACGGAAGGCATGGTATACGCCCAGAGATGAGAGACTTCATAAAGAAGCTACCAAAGCTTCGTGGTTTCGGTAAAAACCGTGCGCGTACAGTAAATAATGACAAGGTAGAAGCCCAGACAGTTTCTGTAGGAGCGCTAAGCATCTTTAAATCTGGGGATACAGTGTCACCCAAGGTGCTTGTAGATGCTGGGTTAGCAAAGCTACAAGGTGGTAAGTTGCCAAAAGTAAAAATACTTAACTCAGGGGAGATAAAGACTAAGCTTGTTATAGAAAATTGCCAAGTCTCAGGTACTGCGCAAGAGGCTGTAGAAAAAGCAGGTGGTGAGGTAAAATAAACTAACATGCTTGCAACATTTATACATAAAATAAAGCTTACCTTTTCGGACAAGGCATTGCGTAATCGTATCTTTTTTGTGCTGGCTGCACTTGCTATGTTTAGAGCACTTGCAACAATACCAATACCTGGAGTAGATGCCACAGCACTGGCTGGTTTTCTAGAGAGTAACCAATTTTTAGGTATGCTTAACATGTTCTCAGGAGGAGGACTCATGAACTTGTCTATAGTTATGCTTGGCGTTGGTCCATATATTACAGCCAGCATTATAATGCAACTATCTACTATAATGTCATCAAAAATGAAGGCTCTACAGACAGAAGAAGGAGAGGCAGGGCGTCTTAAGTTCACTCAATACTCTAGGTATCTTACTGTGCCACTTGCATTTTTACAAGGGTTCAGTTTTTTAACTTTATTACAAAGGCAAGGTGTAGTCGCTCAGATGGATATTACGCACCTGGCTATAAATGTGCTTGTTATAGTAGCTGGCTCAATGCTACTAATGTGGGTAGGAGAGCTTGTAACAGAATTTGGTATCGGTAATGGTGTCTCACTTATTATATTTGCCGGTATAGTTGCAGGGCTACCTACCACTGTTGGGCAGCTGTTCTTTAACTATGACCCGTCTCAGATACCGTTATATCTAGCCTTCACTGCACTTACTGTGCTTGTAACGGCAGCAGTCGTATTTATTACTGAGGCTGAGAGACCTGTACCTATCACATATTCACGACAGGCTCGCCAAGGCAGTACGCACGGTGTGGGGGCTGCTACTTACTTGCCTCTACGTGTTAACCAGGCAGGTGTTATACCGATTATTTTCGCTCTATCATTACTATTAATGCCACAAATGTTATCACAAGTACTATCAGGGTTAGACATAGCATACTTATCTACTGGGGCGCAAGCAGTTGCATCATTTTTAGATAATACTATGAACTATGCAATAATATATTTCGTGCTGGTATTTGCCTTTACTTACTTCTACACAGCCGTAACATTTGACCCAGACCAGATAGCTACTAACTTGCAAAAAAGTGGAGGGTACGTACATGGTCTACGCCCAGGTGAGGCCACAGCTGAATACCTAGGTCATGTAATTACCCGTATTACACTTTTTGGTGCACTATTCCTAGCGGTCATAGCAGTACTCCCAGTTGGTCTACAAGTACTTACAGGTAACACTGCTCTTGCTATAGGAGGTACTGCACTATTGATTGCAGTGTCAGTAGTGCTAGACCTAGTAAAGAAGATAGACGCACAAGTGTCTGTAAGAGAGTACTAACCAAACTTAAAATAAAAAAGAGCCGGGGTGTATTCGCACCTTGGTTCTTTTTAAGTATAGATTTGGTGTACAATATGTATATGCACTTAAAATCAGAGAAAGGGGCAGCCCTATTAGACTCTATTATAGCTATAGCAATTTTTGTTGTATTGTTTGTTGGGTTTTTTGCACTTATGCAAGTGGGTGTAAAGACTGTTACAGAGCATAAGGCTAGGGCAGGAGCCTTAGCAATAGCCCGCTCACAAATAGAGTACGTACGCTCGTTAGACTATGTCTCAGTAGGCTTAGTTGGTGGTAGTCCAAGCGGTAATATAGAGGGTACTACTGCAGATTCACTTAACAATATATCGTATACAATGACTACCTCTATCACTTGGTACGATGATCCTGAAGATGGGTTGGCAGGAGCTGATACAAACCCTAATGACTATAAGTCTGTAAGCGTAGTAGTTACATGGCTAGAGCATGCAGGTGTTACAAGCAGTGTAGCGTTGTCAACGTTTGTCTCCGACTTTATAGTAGAATAGTAGTTATGAATATATATTTTTATAAAAGTATAAGGTCAAGAGGTATGTCATTTATAGAGGTGATAGTATGGATAGGTGTTGTGACTATTCTTATGAGCTCTATGACCATAGCAATAATAGATGTATACAGGAGCAATAGTTATACTCTGCAGCGGGTGGTAGGTGTTATATCTGCACGTCGCGGATTAGACAAGATGTCTGTTCTTATACGACAGGCTACATATAGTGAGAGTGGGGCGTATCCTATTGTTGCTTTTGACGACAATTCATTATCTTTTTTTGTAGACCAAGACAAGGATGGTGCTGCAGAGTTGGTCCGCCTCTTTTTAGATGGGTCAGACTTAAAGATGGGTGTCATCGAGCCGTCTGGGATACCTGCAGAGTATAATGGTGCAGAAAACGTCAGTGTGGTGGTAAATAATATACGTAATATTGCATTAAGTAGAAATTTGTTTACTTACTATAATAGTGATGGTAGTGAGGTTCTAGACCAGTATGCGGTGCTCGAGCCTACGTTTGTAGACATAGACCTTGTGGCAAATACAGGCCGTAACCCCACAGTAAATGACTATGAGCTTAAAGGCAGTGCCTTTATGAGGAACTTAAAAAATTAATATATGTACAAAAAACAACACAGTAAGATTTTTTTTGGGCACAGGGGTGGCGCCATTATTATGGTATTGGTATTTGCTGGAGTCTTCTTGGTAGCTGTTATATCACTACTACAGTTTGTATTACAACAGAGCGTTAGCGGTAGAGGTAAGTATGCACACGAGCAGGCATTGCAAGTGGCTGAGGCCGGGTTAGATTATTATAAGTGGCACTTAGCACATAATCCAGAGAGTGAGTGGAGTGGTACCACGGAGTATCTAGATCCGCAGAGTGGTACTAGGTTAGGCGAGTTTACTATATCTGCCACCGTTAATAAACAGTGTGGTGTTATAATGAATCGAGATATTGAAGTCACTGGTGTATCTGATTCGGATAGTCGGTTTGCCCGTACAATAAATACAAGGTACATGCTACCGAGTGTCGCTAACTACTCATACCTTATAGATGAGTCGGTATGGGCTGGTTCATCCAGAACTATAGTCGGGCCATATTATTCAAGTGGAGGTATCCGTATGGATGCTACACATAACTCTCTTGTTACAAGTGGTCTGAATACATGGAGTTGCGACAGCTCATTTGGGTGTAGCCCAACAGTTATTAAAGATGGAGTCTGGGGCGCTGGTAGCAATCCTGAGCTGTGGCAGTATCCGAAAACTCTTACGGATTTTGTCAATATATCACCAGACTACTCAGACCTTAAGAGTAAAGCACAGGTTGGTGGTAGGTATTTTAGTAGTATTTCTGGTGGTGCAGGAGATAGTGGTTACCATATAATATTTAAGAGTGATGGCACATTTGATATATATAGTGTAAGTACTACCGATGTCAGTTGGGGTTGGGTACAAGGCTCAACCGCAAGTCAGGACTATCACACAATAGTCGCAGAAAGTTTCATAGGTAATTATACGATACCAAGTACTTGCTCATTAATCTACATAGAGGACCAGGTGTGGCTGGAGGGGGTGGTCAGCGGGCAAGTGGCTTTAGTGGTAGCTGACACTGTGCATAATTATAATCCAGATATAGTATTACATGATGATTTAGTATTTGCTACAGGAGCTAAAGTAGACGGTATTACTGTAATAGGCGAAAATAACATACTAATCTCTGCAAAATCACCAGAAGATTTAACAATAAGCGGTATATTTGTAGCTCCATCTGGTAAATTCGGCAGGAACCATTATGTAGAGTCTCCGGGCTGGTATTGGGATTTTGGCATTAGTGACTGGACTTATATGACAGGGGTGGGGTCTTCTCAAGATCTAGGCAGCTTAACTATAAATGGTACTGTAGTATCTAAAAATCGTACCGGTACAGCTTGGTCATATTGGGTATACCGATGGGGTACTGGTTGGCTTGGACAAAATTCTGGCTTTGCTAACAGGGTTAATTCATACGAGAGAGCACAGGCATTTGACCCACCTCCGTTTGCCCCAAGTTCAAGTACTGTGCCGTATTTAGTAGGTTGGAGCGAGTAGAGATATGGTATAATCATTGCAATGAAACATCTTATACTGGCTAACTGGAAGATGGCCCCAAGCTCTCTAAAAGAGGCTAGGACACTTTTTGATACCGTAAAAAATGCCGCAAGTAAAATGCGTTCAGTAGAGGTGCTGTTGGCTGTGCCGGCACTTTTTATTGCAGATTTATCTAGTGGTTATAAGGGTAATAAGATTGAGTTTGCTGCTCAGGCAATAAGTATATATGAAGATAAGGCACATACGGGTTATTTAAGTGCTCCACAATTTGTATCTAGTGGCGCATCGCACTGTCTTATTGGGCATTCTGAAAGTGGAGATTCTTTAGATGACCTACGTATTAAGACTTTCATGGCTATTAAGAATGACCTTACCCCGGTTGTATTTATTGGTGAGAGCACAAGAGATCAGGCTGGTAAGTATTTAGATACTGTAAGAGAGCAAATGTCTGCAACATTGCAAGAGTTGTCTACCTCACAGATAGACAATGTAATATTTTGTTACGAGCCAGTATGGGCTGTTGGCAGCAGTGAGTCGTTAGATGCTTACGGTGTACATGCTATGGCATTGTATATAAGGAAAGTGCTTGTAGAGGATTATGGAGCTGCTGCTGGGCGTAAGGCTAAAGTCTTATATGGTGGCTCAGTAAACACGTCTAATATAACAGACATACTTGAGATAGAGGACTTAGATGGTGTGGCGGTAGGTAGGACAAGTATTGATAAGGTGCAATTTGTGGAATTATTGAAGATTGCTAATAAGGCTTAGTATGAATTTACTTAGTAACATTCTACTTAATGACTTAAGAGACAAGAAGGTATTATTACGCGCTGGCCTTAATACACCTCTCGATGCCAGTGGAGCTATAGTAGATAATTTTCGTATTTTTGCAGCGATACCAACGTTGGAGTATTTAATAAGTAATACAAAGCAGGTTGTGATAATCGCCCATTTAGGTAGGGGCAGGGAAGACACCCTGCGCCCAGTTTTTTTAGAATTGCAAAAACATTTTCCGTCTTTATATTTTACTCAGATGCGAGACTTAAAAGAAGCTATGTTAGAGCATAATCTCATTTTAGTTGAGAATATTAGACAAGACCCAAGAGAGGTTTCGTCTGACGAGCAGTCGCGGAGTTCACTAGCTAAAGAGCTCGCAATAATAATGGGTAAAGACAGTATATTTGTACAAGATGCGTTCTCTGTATGTCACCGAACTCACGCCAGTATAATTAGCTTACCTAAGTTCATGCCTAGTTACGCAGGGCTTTTAGTTGAAGAGGAGGTGAAATACTTAAGGCAGGCGATGGACCCACCAAAACCATCACTCTTTGTACTAGGAGGAGCCAAATTCGCTACAAAAGAGCCACTGATACGTAAGTTTTTAAAGATATACGATAGGGTATTTATAGGAGGCGCTATTGCAAACGAGTTTTTTAAATCAAAAGGGTACGAGGTTGGCAAGTCATTAGTGCATAATGGCTCTATACCACATGATATCCTATATAGTAAGCAAATTATATTACCAGATACAGTAAGAGTTGCTGATGCAGATGGGCATACAATATATATTAGCCCAGACGGCGTGACGTCAGATATGCGCATCGTTGATGCGGTGCCACCTAGTAACCTCTTGCAAGACATTAATAGTGATATAGATGTTAGGTATATATTATGGAATGGGCCATTGGGGTATTATGAGGGCGGCTTCTCACAAGGTACAGATAGGTTACTGGATATGTTCGCTAATAGTGATGCACAGATATTAACAGGTGGAGGAGACACTATGGCCACTGTAGGAGCAGGTAAACATAATATATTTAGTCATATATCTTCTGGCGGTGGAGCCATGCTCGCTTTTCTACAAGATGGTGATCTGGTAGGCCTTAAAGCGCTTGCTTGATTCTTTCTGTAGTGTTACGGAAACCTTCTTCTGTTGGTTTTGGCGCAGTTTTTTCTAGTAAAGGTTTAGATGTGATATCTTTAGAATCAAACATCGGCACTACATGTACATGTGTATGTGGGATATCCCAACCAGACACAAAGATACCTGTCTTAGGTGCTTTAAATACGTGACCAAGCTTTTTTTGTAACATTTTTACTGTTAGCATCATTTTAGAATAAACATCATCTGGTACGTCTTGCATGTATGGGTAATGGTCTTTAGGTATCACCAATAAGTGCCCCTCACGTATAGGCTCTATATCTAAGAAGGCTATAGTAGTATCGTCTTCGTAAACCTTGTGCACGTCAACTTCGTTAGAGCTTATCTTGCAAAATATGCAGTCATCGTCTTTCATATTATGGTAGTATAACATAAATTTATATTGTTTAATTATTATGGAAGATTATTCAAATATCATACAGACATTGCTCAAAAAGCTTGGGATAGCCAACAAGAAAGATGCCGACGCTTTTATAAACCCTTCCTATAACGATGATTTACATGACCCGTTTTTAATGAGAGGGATGGACAAAGCTGTGGAAAGAATAAGGGCGGCTATAAAAAGTGATGAAAAGATAGCCATATACAGTGATTTCGATGCAGATGGGATACCAGCAGGTGTGCTCTTGTATGACTTTTTTAAAAAAATAGGTTATAACAATTTTACCAACTACATACCACATAGAGACACAGAGGGGTATGGTTTTCATAAGGGTGCTGTAGACAAGCTTGCTAACGAGGAGGTGGGTCTAATAATAACGGTTGATGTAGGTATTACAGCAGCAGACACAGTAGAGCATGCAAGTTTGCTTGGCGTTGATGTAATAATAACCGACCACCATGAGCCGTTGGTTGATTTGCCTAAGGCACTGGCTATACTTAACCCAAAACAAGTCAACTGCAAGTACCCTTTCGATGGTCTGTGTGGTACAGGTGTGGCATATAAACTAGTGCAGGCACTTATAGCCAAAGGTGAGTTCAATGGTGTAAAAGAAGGTTGGGAGAAGTGGCTGCTTGACCTAGTAGCTATAGCGACAGTTGCAGATATGGTACCACTTGTTGGAGAAAATAGGGCACTCACACACTGGGGTCTTATAGTACTTCGCAAGAGTCGCAGGATAGGTATAATTGCACTATGTAGAAAGTTACGAATTAACCAGGGGTTAATAAATGAGAATGATATCGGCTTCTCAATAGGGCCACGTATAAACGCCTCAAGTCGTATGGGGCACCCAGAAGATGCCTTTAGCCTACTATCAACAGATAGTATAGAAGAAGCAGAGGCACTAGCAAGTAAGCTTGAGAGCTTAAATAATAAGCGTAAGGGCTCCGTAGCAGCGATAGTCAAACAAGCTAAGGCAAAAGTAGAGCAAATGTCAGAGGGTGGTGAGTTACCAAATGTAATAGTAACAGGTGACCCATCCTGGAGTCCGGCTCTTGTTGGCTTGGCTTCAGGTAGTTTGTCAGACAGTCTTGGCAAGGTAGTATGCTTGTGGGGTAGAGAGGGAACAGGCACACTTAAGGGCTCATGTAGGAGTGGAGACGGGACAAGTGTTGTAGACATATTTAACGCGTCTAAAGATGCGTTATTATATTATGGAGGTCATCACGCTGCTGGAGGCTTCGCTGTTTCCGATGATGGTATACATAGTCTTAGTGATGCTTTTAATAAATCCTATTCAAAAGTACAGCTGAATGATAAGCCACAAGACATTCTTGTAGAGGATTTAGAGTTTGAACTTAAAGATATAAATAGTAACAATTTAAAAGACATAAATACCATGGCCCCGTTTGGTATTGGTAACCCTAAGCCAGTTATTAGCTTCACCTCTTTAACAGTCAGTAGTATTAGACACTTCGGTAAAGAGCAGAACCATGTTGAGGTTTACTTTAAAGATGCTGTAGGGTGCACACGTAAAGCAAGTAAGTTTTTTGCAACCTCAAATTCATTTACTAATAAAATTATTGAGGGTTCAGTAGTCAAACTGTTGGCAAATATGGAGGAGAGTGCATTTGCGGGTAGGCGTACTCTAGAGCTGAGGATTATAGACATTGTGTAGGTGTGTGACTCATGGCATAATTGTAACGAATTTATTATATTAAAAATTATTTTTTATGAAGCAAACCTTTAGCATTAAAGAGTCTATAAAGACAGGTTGGGAAATATTTAAGGAGAGGTCATGGTTTATAATTGGGCTTTTCTTGATAGTTATGGCTGCATCTGCAGCTACAAGTATAATAATTGAGCAAACTTCAGGTATGGTTTATTTCGTATTGAACGTAGTAGATTTTGGCTTGCAGACTATAATTGGCATGGGCCTGTTGTTCATATTATTGGCGGTTTATGACAAAAAGCAAATAGGGTACAAAGACTGGTTAACTCCTGCCGCGTCGTTTTGGAGTTACTTAGCTGTAATTGTATTAAGTGCCATAGCAATAATAGGTGGACTTATTCTATTTATTATCCCTGGCATAATAGCGTCTATGGGTCTTATGTTTGCACCATACTTAGTAGTAGAAAAGGGTATGGGCCCAATAATGGCTATTAAAAAAAGCTGGGAGATGTCAAAAGGGTACCGTTGGCAACTGTTTTTGTTTACGTTGGTGTTAATCCTCTTAAATATTGTTGGGGCGATGGCTCTCGTTATCGGTCTTATAGTGACTATACCAGTATCTTCTTTCGCAGCTATACATGTGTATCGTCAGATATTACAAGCTCAACCACAAGAGCAGTCAGATGATAAATAATATAAGTCCAATAATAATCTACACAGATGGCGGTGCTAGGGGCAACCCAGGTATAGCTGGTGCGGGTGCTGTTATTTTCAATGCTACAAACTCTGGTCAGATTAGTGGTGAGCCAATTGCAGAAGTGAGTAGTTATTTAGGAGATGATAAAACAAATAATTATGCTGAATACCAAGCTATAATACTTGCTTTACAAAAATGTATAGAGTTGGGCTTGCAAGGCAACTCTATAGAGCTGCGTGCAGACAGTAAGCTTGCAGTAGAGCAGTTGAGTGGTAGGTGGAAAGTGAAAGACCTTGGTATCCGTAAGCAATTTAACGAGATTAATACAATACTCAAGCAATTTAAATGTGTTAAATTCACCCACGTGCGACGTGATCTTAACAAACATGCAGATGCATTGGCTAATGAGGCCATGGATAGAGCTATATAATTATGCTAGTATCTTATTAATTATAAGTATTAATATATAAAATATGAAAGGATTTATAAACGATTTTAAGGGGTTTCTAATAAAGGGTAATGTTATGGATATGGCGGTCGGCTTTATATTCGGTGCAGCATTTTCTACAGTTGTTAAGTCTTTGGTTACTAATATAGTGATGCCACCAATCGGTATGTTGCTAGGTAAGGTAGACTTCAGCTCTCTATATGTGGCTCTTGACGGAGGGGGCTACGCAAGCCTTAAGGCCGCAGAGGAGGCTAGTGCTCCCGTTATAAAGTACGGTGTTTTCATAAATGATGTGATTGGATTCGTTATACTTGGATTCGTTATCTTTATGCTTATAAAGGCTGTTACTAAGATGCAGACTAAAGAGGAAGAAAAGCCAAAGGAGACTCCAGCAGATATAAAACTCCTTGAGGAGATACGAGACTCTTTAGCTAAGTAATGCGCAGTGTAGTTGTATACGTTGCTATAATTAGCTTTACCTTAGGTATAGCATGGCAGAGTATTTTTAGGCAAAACACCACGTTTGTGGTGTTTTTGCTTGTACTAAGTGGGGCGTTAGCACTGCTAGTACTAGTAACAAGAACTATAAGACCTTCCTTTACTTTTAAAAGCTTGATTGTTTTATTGGTTATAGTTACGGTCTTTATACTTGGTGTACTTCGTATGCAAATAGCACAAGAGCGTAGCGATATATCATTACAAGAGCTTTTAATATATCAAGACAGTCAGGTAGAGATTAGGGGAGTGATAGTGTCAGAGCCAGATAAACGAGAGTACAGTACCAACTTGAGAGTTAAACTCCTTAGTGTTGATGGTAATGATATAGAGACTGCGCAGTCCCTATATGTTTTAGTTAAGGCAAGTGCACATAAGGATTTTTATTATGGGGATGTTGTTCAAGTAGGAGGTAAGTTAGAAAAAGTAAAGAATTTTATAAGCGAGGACACAGGTAAAGAGTTTAATTATGTAGGCTATTTAAAAAAAGATGGTATACAATATGTCATTAAAAGGGCCAGTGTCACTATTAAACAAAGTAACACTAGTACAGGGCTTAGAGGTTTCTTGTTTAGCATTAAAGGTAAGTATTTAAGCGTTATAGAGCAGAACATACCTGAGCCAGAGAGTGCGCTAGCTGGCGGCATAACAGTGGGCTCTAAACAATCACTTGGTAAAGAGCTTTTAGAGGAGTTCCGTAAGACTGGAGTAATACATATAGTAGTACTTTCAGGCTTTAACGTTGCTATTATTGCTATATTTTTAACTTATATATTTAGTTTTGCTGGTGGTAATATTGGTAGGGTATTAGCCGCTATAGGTATAATATTGTTTGCCTTACTTACTGGTGGTGGGGCCACTGTAGTGCGAGCAAGTGCCATGGGGCTACTAACTCTTATGGCTCTAACAGTACGGCGTAAGTATGCTGTACTGCGTGCGCTTTTTGTAGTTGGGTTTGCGATGCTGCTGTTTAACCCTGCGACGTTACTGTCTGATATATCTTTCCAGCTCTCATTTGTAGCAACACTGGGTATGATACTTGGATTACCGATATTGCAGAGTAAATTATTATTTATAACAACAAGATTTAGCCTTAGGGACATAGTCAGTGCAACAGTAGCAACACAGATAGCTGTTAGTCCATTGCTGCTATATTACATGGGAGAGATAAGTGTGGTAGCCATAGTCGCTAACACTTTAATATTGCCTATTGTGTCAATCTCTATGCTGGTAGTATTCTTAACTGGAGTTATAGGCATGTTAGGTGGTGCACTGGCGGTACCTTTTGCTTACGCGGCGTATGCTCTCCTACATATTATGATATCTATCGTAAGCGCATTATCACAAGCGCCATTTATTACAATAGGTATAAACAAGTTTAATATGTGGTGGGTACTCCTTTCGTATTTAGCTATAGGTATCGTGTTGTGGTTATATAAACCTACCAGATACAACACTCCAGTTAACGTTATTTAAATAAGCCTCTATATACTGTGCTTTTTCTGTAGGTGTGTAGTCAACCATAAAGGCATGTTCCCACATGTCTATGGCAAAGATTATAGGCAGCCCGGCAAGTGTACCCAGCTCGTGGTCGCTGACCCAAGCCATAACTGGTGTTTGCGCTACGTTGTCCCAGTACAAGACTGTCCAGCCAATGCCGCGACTCAACGCTGTTATAGTTAGTCCCTTTATTAATCCGTCGAAGCCTCCGAGTTTCTCTTGTAGCATATTGGCAAATTTACTACTACTGTCAACTGCTGTAGCACCTCCTTCAAGCTGCTCAAAATAGTATTCATGCATACGCATGCCGTTAAATTCAAAACCAAGTCGACGGTTAAGCTCTGTCATGGCGTATGTATGGTCACCCTCGTTGCTGCAAATACTCTTAAGCTGCTCATTTAGCTTGTTCACATGCGCTACATAGCCGTTATATAACCCTATGTGCACCTCTATTTGTTTAGCTGATAACCCTGGTATGTCTGCAGGTAGGTTAAACTTTTTTGCTTCATATCTATGATTCATAGTATTTATTAAATTAAATAGTTTGTATATATAGATTATACAGTATATTTATATGTAATGTTTGATAGAAGTAAGAGGTCTATATTTTTTATAATTACGGTCGTGTTGTTTGGCATAACATCTTTTATCTGGTCTTTTGTGTATAAGCTACAAGATGTGGGGAAGCTAACAGTGACTTTTTTAGATGTTGGGCAGGGTGATAGTATTTTTATAGAGTCACCGAGTGGCGTACAGGTGCTTATAGATGGTGGAGCTAGTAATGGTGTACTGCGACAACTTAGTAAGGTAATGCCATTTTACGACAGGAGTGTAGACATGGTAGTGGCCACACACCCAGATACCGACCATGTCGGCGGGCTTATAAGTGTACTTAAGCGCTATGAAGTCGGACGTATTGTGAGGCCAGGTGTTGCTCATGATGCTCCAGCGGTAGAGTCACTTTTGCTTGCTATCGCTAGTGAGAAAAATGGCGGCGCAGTGGAGACTCTCGCACGCCGCGGGCAAGTTTACGACTTGGGGCAGGGTGAGGCAGGTAGGGTAGAGCTGCACATACTTTTCCCAGATAGAGATATAAGTAATGTAGAGAGCAACTTAGCCTCTGTAGTTGCAAGACTCACATATGGTGAGGCGAGCGTGATGCTTACAGGTGACTCGCCGATAGCTATAGAGAAGTATCTTGTGAGCTTAGATGGTGAGTCCTTGAGTAGTGATATATTAAAGCTTGGTCACCATGGCAGTAAGACTAGTACAGACGTAAGCTTT